>CAYTIZ010000023.1:0-15065 GCA_964437885.1 uncultured Enterobacteriaceae bacterium | reverse complement strand
CATGTTGTTCTATTTACGCTCACGTGCCATCGATGAAGAAACAGCGCGTAGCCTTTTAACCTATGCCTTTGTTAACGAAGTCATGAGAGACATCAGCCTGGCACCAATAAAAAACCGATTGGAACATTTAATCGTCGGCCAGTTACCTGACGCTGAATTAATTCGTGAATTTACTAATGAATAAACAAAATACTGCAATAAACATAAATACGGAGTCATCCTCGTTTGATATTGAAAAAATACGTGCCGACTTTCCGATCTTGCAACAGCAGATCAATGCCAAGCCACTAGTCTATCTTGATAATGCGGCAACAGCGCAAAAACCAAAACAGGTTATTGAGGTTCTCGATACCTATTACCGTGAATATAATTCGAATATTCATCGTGGCGTTCACAGCCTTAGCGAAAAAGCGACCGCCGTATATGAAGCATCACGTGAAAAAATAAAAACATTTCTCAATGCCAATTCAATACAAGAGATTATCTTTGTTCGCGGAGCAACTGAGGCAATTAATCTGGTAGCCCAGAGTTTCGGCAGAAACGCAATCAGCGCAGGTGATGAAATCATTATCACTGAACTCGAACATCATTCGAATATCGTGCCGTGGCAAATACTCAGCGAACAAACGGGTGCAACGCTACGCTATATTCCCATTAATGATGCCGGCGAACTAATACTCGAAGAATATGAAAAATTATTAAATAATAAAACACGCATTGTTGCTGTTGGTCATATCTCTAACGCGCTCGGTACGATTAACCCTATTAAAAAAATTATCGACATGGCACACACTGTTGATGCGAAGGTGTTAATTGATGGAGCACAGGCAGTTCCTCATACAAAAGTAGATGTTAAAGAACTGGGTTGTGACTTCTATGTTTTCTCAGGACATAAATTATTTGGACCAACAGGAATTGGTGTTCTCTATGGTAAAAAAGCTTTATTAGAAGCAATGCCGCCCTATCAAGGTGGTGGCGATATGATCCAGACGGTATCGATGAAAAAATCAACCTACAATGCCCTGCCTTATAAATTTGAAGCAGGAACACCTCACATTGCCGGAGTTATTGGTTTGGGCGCAGCAATTGACTATGTAAATGAACTCGGTCTTGAAGCGACGTCACAATACGAAAATGAATTACTTGATTATGCTACTAAGCAAGCAGCGCAAATTTCTGATTTAAATTTTATCGGCACAGCAGAACACAAGACCAGTATTCTTTCATTCACACTCGGTAGAATTCATCCTCATGATATTGGCACCATACTCGATGGCGAAGGTATTGCTATTCGTGCTGGACATCATTGTGCCATGCCGGTTATGGAACGCTTTGGAATCCCGGCGACGGCAAGAGCTTCATTTGCTTTCTATAACACACGCGAAGAAGTTGACGCTTTAATTCAGGCTATCGACAAATGTCAAAAGGTATTTGGATAGGATATTAAAATAGTGTTTGATATTAAAGATCTTTATCAAGAAGTCATCGTCGACCACAATCGTAGTCCACGTAACTTTGGCAAACTTGAAGATGCAGATAAAACGCTTGAAGGCTTTAACCCGCTCTGTGGCGACAAACTCACACTTTATATTAAGACAGACGGTGAAAAAATTAATGACATCGCATTTGATGGCTCAGGTTGTGCTATTTCCGTTGCATCAGCTTCATTAATGACCGATGCAATGAAAGGTAAGTCCCTAGAGGAAGCAGAGTTGTTATTTAATGAATTTCACAACTTAATAACAACAGATGAAGAGGTTGATGCCGAACAATTAGGTAAGTTGTCTGCATTGGCTGGCGTAAAAGCTTATCCCGCAAGAGTTAAATGCGCTTCATTATGTTGGCATACCTTGCATTCCATCATACAGGGTAACGACACTCCGGTTCACACAGAATGAGAGCTTTTTACGAATGATCTTTTGTCCCAATACATCGTTAAAAATGTGCTCGAATGCTCATTTATTATATATAAACTCCGCTTCTCGGCAATTGTTCCTGACATTACTCCACCTCCTGCATCCATGCAGTCGCGTGCTATTTTCATCGTCTTATGTACAGGATGCACTGTATGCCGATTTTGCAGGAGCAAAAATCGGCGGTAACAAAATCTCTATTCGTAAAAAGGCCTCATAATTTAGTTATGCAAGAAAATAAACCAATAACACTGGAACGTGATTGCGATGCAGTATTGATCCCTGTAGGTACTCCTATTAATTTGCCAGAAGGCAGTGTTGTCTTGGTAACACAGGCATTGGGTGGAAGTTATACCGTCAATATTAACGGTAATCTTGCTCGTATCGATGCGAAAAATGCTGATGCACTCGGTTTTGAAGTTGAAGATAATTCTGAAAAAAATATAGAAAAAGAAATTACTGGAGATGGCAGTGTTGATGAAAATCTGGTCTGGGATCAGCTCCGTACTTGTTATGACCCGGAAATACCGATCAATATTGTTGAACTCGGTCTCATCTACGGATGCAGTATTACCCCATTGGGCGCGGATGGAAATCAGGTTGATATTATCATGACATTAACCGCAGCAGGCTGCGGCATGGGCGAATTTCTTGCCGACGATGTACGTACAAAAATATTGGCACTACCTAATGTTAACAGAGTAAATGTCGAACTTACCTTTGAACCGCCATGGGATCAGGAGATGATGTCGGAGGCGGCACGATTAGAAACTGGCATGTATTAAAAAGAACTCTGCACGACTGTAGCTCATTATTTTTGGCACTCGGCTAATCTGCGTTAAATACAGTCTCAAAATGCTCATGTACTAACGCGTACATTCCGCTTTTTCAACTGTATTTGCCTTGATTAGCCTTCGCTCATTACGCCGTGCAAAGTTCTTTGCATTAAAAATATTCAATAATTTATTTGGAGATCTTCGTGGCCGGTTGGTTTAATGTCGCACCAGAGGAAGAATTATCTTCCGGACAAGCAAATTAGTTGATATTGATAACGTCATGATCGCAGTCTTTAATCTGGACGGTGAATATTATGCAATTGAAGACGTTTGCACCCATGATGGCGCAGCCATGCTCGGCTGTGGTCTCGAACAGGAACAAGTCATCGATGGTGCTGAAATCATTTGTCCGCGCCACGGCGCACGTTTTTGTGTAAAAACAGGTAATGCCTTAACCCCACCCGCGTACGAAGCAACAACAACCTTTCCAGTTCGTGTAGAAAACGGAATGGTGCAAGTCACCGACGACCGTTGGGACTAAATGACGTTAAATTTTACGATTTCCGGCTTTTAGTTAGAAAATAAAGCTAAATTACTGCTTTTCATACAAACACATCACATTGACAATTTAATTCGTCCGTGTGAACACGTATAATCTCGCGATTCTGTAATATAGAACTGTCTCAGGGGAGACTACATGGCACTAGAAAGAACACTGGCAATAATTAAACCAGATGCGGTCGCCAATAACTTCGTTGGCAAGATATTAGCGCTGACAGAAGAAAGTGGTCTGCGTATTATTGCGGCAAAAATGGTACATTTGTCCGTCGGCAAAGCAGAGGAGCTCTACGTCGAACATCAGGGAAGACCTTTTTATAATCCATTATTGAAATTTATGACTTCTGGTCCTGTTATGGTTCAGGTGCTGGAAGCTGAAGGGGCCATTCAGATTCTTCGCGATTTGATGGGCGCAACAGTACCGAAAGAAGCCGAGGCCGGAACTATTCGTAACCTGTATGCTGAGCATGAATTTAATGGCGAAGTACATGAAAATGCGATACACGGATCAGACAGCGTAGAAAGTGCTCAAAGGGAAATTGACTTTTTCTTTAAAGAAGATGAAATTTGTCCTAGAACACGTTAAAAGTTATGACTAATAAAGCAAACTTACTTGATTATGATCGAGAATCTCTGGAGGCTTATTTCATTGAGATAGGAGATAAATCATTTCGTGCGCAACAAGTGCTTAAATGGATATATCATCAAGGCGCTATTGATTTCGCATCCATGACTAATCTTAGTAAGACCTTGCGCGCCAAGCTTGAACAGAACACTTGCATTGCACCACCAAAAATTATCTCTGAACAAAAATCTGAAGATGGTACGCGTAAATGGCTACTTCAGATCGATGATGGCAATTCCGTTGAAACGGTCTTTATCCCGGAAAATGACAGAGGCACACTTTGCATATCATCTCAGGTTGGCTGCCCACTTGAATGTAAATTCTGCTCAACTGGGCAACAAGGCTTTAATCGCAATCTCTCTACAAGTGAAATTATTGGTCAAGTCTGGGCGGCTAACAAGACGCTCGGTTATTTTGAAAACGATAAACGCATTATCACCAATATTGTATTTATGGGCATGGGTGAACCTTTGCTAAATTATGACAATGTTCTCAAAGCAATAAACCTGCTAACAGACGACCTCGGCTTTGGTCTTGCGCGTCGACGTGTCACCGTCAGCACCTCAGGAATTATTCCTGAAATAGACCGGTTAAAAGAGGACACTAACGTTAGCCTTGCCATCTCATTACACGCTAGCAATAATGAGCTACGAAATGATATTGTTCCAATTAACCGTTCTTATCCTATGCGTGATTTACTCGCTGCCTGTAAACGATTTACTCAAGCAAGAGACGACGAACCGATTACGATTGAGTATGTCATGCTGAAAGACATTAATGATGGTTTGCAAGATGCGCACGATCTAGTTAAATGCCTACGTGGCATACCTGCAAAAGTAAATTTGATCCCATTCAACTCTTTTCCAGGAACAAATTACAACTGTTCGGAAACCAAAACAATTAATGCATTCAGAGATATATTGGTTAAATCCAGACTCATTACCATTACACGTAAAACTCGCGGCGATGATATAGATGCAGCCTGTGGTCAACTCGTTGGCAAAGTTACAGCCAAAGCAGCAAGATTTCAAAAAAATCAGGCTGAGCTGAACTAATGCAAAAAAATAAACAAACTGAGGCCTTTGCACGAGCAGGATTTTTTTTCTCTAGCAAGGCAAAAACGCACAGAATGAGGAAGTTTATAACTATAAATGACCGATTGAGTACGTTTTTAACGCCGCTAGAGGAAAAAAGAACCATCGTGCAAAGGTCTCAGACTATTTTTTTGCTTTTAATGTCAGTAATAATGCTCACAGCATGTAATTCGGCTCAGATTGGACCATCATCAGATAAAAATATTCGCCCATCACACGTCACCAACGACGTAGCCTCTGCTAACCTTAGTCTTGCTATTGCCTACTTAAAACGAGGGGATTATAGCGATGCATTAGAAAAACTAGAAAAAGCACGCGCAGCAGATCCCGCTCACCCGGCAACTTACAATGTATTTGGACTGCTCTATCAAAAAATTGGCGACAATAAGAAAGCTGAACAAAATTTTAAACGCGCATTAAGTTTAAATAGCAATGACTCATCAAGCCTGAATAATTATGGTAATTTCCTATGCCAACAAGATCGTCTTGAAGAGTCAAAGAAAGCTTTCTTAAAAGCTGCGGAGAATCCATTTTATCAAACACCTGAAATTGCGATAACAAACGCAGGCTTATGTCTTTACAACAATCAAAAAAAGGATGAAGCGAAAGGTTATTTTCAACAAGCACTGCAAATTAATCCACAAATTCCTCAAGCACTCATTAAGATGTGCGAATTAGCTCTTGACGATTTTAATTACCTCTCCGCCAGAGCCTATATACAACGCTATCAACAAGTTTCCCGTCATTCAGCACGTAGTCTTTGGTTAGGTATTCAAATTGAACGAGAACTTGGTGACAAAGATGCTGTATCAAGTTATGCATTATTATTAAAAAATACCTTTCCCGATTCTGATGAAGCTTCGATATTAGGCGAATCAAAGGTTCAATAATGACCAATACTTCAACAAATAATAACAACACAGATATGTTTGAGACTCCGGGACAGATATTACGCTTGCAACGAGCGGAAATGAAACTTTCGATAGCGGAAATCGCTAATCGAATACATCTTGACGTAAGGGTCGTTGAGTCAATAGAAAATGATAGTCAAGAGGGAATGCCTTCGGCAATTTATGTTAGAGGTTATTTACGCAGTTATGCCAAGATTGTTGGTGCTGATGCTGATAAAATCATTAAGCTCTATAACGCTGATTCACCACCACCACCCGAAATTCTACCCGAAGTAAAACCACCGTCACAGATAAGCAGTAACGACAAACCCGTTAAAGCATTTACCTATCTTATAACTTTAGGGCTCGTATTATTACTTCTTATCTGGTACCAGAGTAATTTTGTAGTTAACACTCAAACAAGTGATGAACAGCCTAATACAAAAACAAGTATTAATGGTGTTGATATTACATACAAAATAATAAATCACCCTGATTCATGGCAAACGCCGAACAGTAATTCAGAAGAGGATGTTGATATCGAACCGACTACCTCTCTACTCTCTATTACTAATAATATCTCTGAATTACAGATGTATAGTGAAGAACAAGCTATTGAAGCAACTCCAACAGAAATATCAGGTGACAATCCATCTTTGTCTATTACAGGGCATGGGCCTGATACAATTGATATGATATTGACGAGCGATTCCTGGATAGAGATAAGCGATAAAAATAATAACCGCCTGTTTCACGACCTCGCTCTTGCCGGAAAGAAATATAGCATCAATGGTACTGCGCCACTGACAGTATTATTGGGCTTTTCAAAAGGTGTCACGCTTAAATTTAACGGAAAGCCTTTTGATATTGAGCCATATTCCAAAGCTGGTGTGGCTCGCTTTACTCTTCCTGAATAATTATTTTTCCAATTGATTAGAGGACTTGTTGATGGCTAAGTTACAGGCGGTTCGTGGTATGCATGATATTCTTATGCATGACACTCCGCGTTGGCAATTCCTGGAAGAATCCATAAAGAGCATTTTGAACCAATATGCTTATCAGGAAATCCGCTTGCCTATTGTTGAAAAGACAGAGTTGTTTAAACGTTCAATTGGAAACAATACCGATATTGTTTCCAAGGAAATGTATAGCTTTGATGATCGTAATAATACCAGCCTGACCTTAAGGCCTGAAGGAACAGCAGGCTGTGTACGTGCGGGAATTGAACATGGTCTTTTTCACAACCAGACGCAACGACTTTGGTATACAGGCCCTATGTTTCGTCATGAGCGCCCGCAAAAAGGCAGACAGAGGCAATTTCATCAGATAGGTGTCGAAGCATTTGGTTTTAAAGGGCCTGATATCGATGCCGAACAAATATTGATGTGCGCCCGAATCTGGAAAGCATTAAACCTGAATGAGATTAGTCTTGAGATAAACTCTCTTGGCACAACTGAGTCACGCTTAAAATATAGAACCATACTGGTTGACTATTTTTCATCGCATAAAGATCAGCTTGATGAAGATAGCCTGATAAGGTTAGAACAGAACCCCTTGCGTATTCTCGATAGCAAAAATAAAGAAATACAAAACTTAATCAAGGCCGCGCCAACGCTGGATGAACACCTCGATACAGAATCTGCTGAACATTTCGCTGGCTTAAAAGAAATACTGGACGGAGCCAAGCTACAATACACGGTTAATCCAAGACTAGTTCGAGGTCTGGATTATTATGGAAAAACCGTATTTGAGTGGATTAGCAATGAACTCGGTGCTCAAGGCACTGTTTGTGCGGGTGGTCGTTATGATGGCCTGGTCGAGCAGCACGGTTCTTCTTCGGCACCTGCAGTTGGTTTCGCCATAGGCCTTGAACGCTTATTAGAATTGGCAAACTTTGAAAAAATGCCCAACAAACACACGCCGCATATTTATTTACTGATTTCGGGAGAACAAGCAATCAAACCCGGCATGTTGCTGGCTGAACAAATACGAAGCCAATTACCTAGCATCAGAATTTTGAGCCATTGTGGTGGCGGTAGTTTTAAGAGACAGTTTAAGAAAGCCGATAAGTCAGGAGCCGAACTGGCACTGATTTTAGGCGAAGATGAACTCGAAAATAACCAACTCACCATCAAATATCTACGTAGTGATGAACCACAAACGGTCGTTAAATGGCCTGATTTAGCAAATTTCCTTAGCTCATCGCTCTCGATTCAGGTAATTCCATCAAAATAGACTGTCTTTGCACTAAACAAACGCAAAACCCACGTTATAATGTGCGCCCTTTTTGTGTGGGCAAGGGTTCCACATAAATAAATCATAAAGTGCATTTTTAAAAGCACTTCAAGCACCTTCTGGAGATTAAGAAGTGGACGGATATAGAACTGAAGAAGAACAGGCCGAAGCCATCAAAAAATGGTGGCGCGAGAATGGCAAATCTATTGCGGCAGGTATCGTTATTGGTATTACAGCGATATTTGGTTTCCGCGCCTATGACACCCAGACAGCACAACAAGCTGAAGCAGCGTCAATGCTTTATGAGCAAATGCTGATTGCATCACGTGCTAACGACACTGAAAATATGAGTATCTACGCAAAACGTATTATTGATGGCTATGAATCAAGTTCCTATGCCACATTTGCCACCTTGATGTTGGCCAAGATAGCAGCCGAGTCCGGCGATCTCGAACAGGCTGAAGCCCATTTACGTTGGGTGATGAAAAATAATTCTCAAATAGAATTTAACCACGTTGCGCGATTACGCCTGGCTCGCGTATTAATTTCTGGCAATAAACTGGAGATGGCTGCAGATACACTACAGGTAAGTAAACCGGGTGAATTTTTTGCCCGCTATGAAGAATTACGTGGCGATATCTTCGTTAAGCAAGATAAAATAGAAGAAGCAAGGCAAGCCTACCAAAAAGCATTAGCTAATACCGCTGCCGCAAAAGCTGGGCAGTCGATACTACAAATGAAACTGGATAATTTGGGTAGAATTTAAATTGTTTAACACATTTCGTGTTTCTGCGTTACTGCTTATTTTGTCTGTATGCTTTGGCTGCGGTGCTGGGAAAATTATCGATGGCTATTTGGGCGCTGGAGAAGATAATTCAGTACCGCCCTCAGAGCTTGTTGATTTTACTGAAACTACTCGTCTGGATAAAGTCTGGTCAGAAAATGTAGGAAAAGGCACAGACGAATTATTTATCAAACTTGTTCCGGCAATTCTAAACGATAAAATCTTTATCGCTGATACTCGTGGCAATATTACTGCACTGTATGCTGAAACAGGTAAGGATATCTGGCATAACGATAGCGATCTTTCTATCACAGGCGGGCCTGGAGCCGATACAAATTTGGTTATGGTTGGTACCAGCGAAGGTGAGGTGCTTAGTCTATCAGCCGAAACCGGTGAAGAAATCTGGCGTTCAACCGTATCAAGCGAAATCCTTTCTTCGCCAAAAGAATCCGATGGTGTCGTCGTCGTCAGAACCATCGACGGTAAAATTTTCGCACTGGATGCAACGAATGGTGAACGCCTCTGGATTTATGATCGTACTGTTCCTGCTTTAACACTTCGTGGAACAAGCACACCCGTTATCGCAAATGGTCTGATTATAGCTGGCTTCGATGGAGGCCGTGTTACTGCCCTCGAACTTAAAACCGGTAAATTAATTTGGGAAACTAAAGTTGCTGTTTCAAGAGGAAGAAGTGAACTCGAAAGAATGGTTGATGTCGATTCTCAACCATTAATTGTAGGTGATGCAGTCTATGTCACTACATTCCAGGCCAACGTCTCAGCTTTATCTCTACAAAATGGACAAATACTTTGGCAACGAGATATTTCTTCTCATGCTGAACTCGGTGCCGACACCAAAAACTTATATGTTACAGATGAAACAGGTAATGTTTGGGCATTAGACCTATTCTCCGGAACATCCGTTTGGAAGCAAGAAAAATTAACTCATAGACAAGTAACCGGTCCTAGCGTGTTGGGCGACAGAATAATCGTCGGTGACCTTGAAGGTTATTTACATTGGTTAGATAAAACGACTGGTGACATTAGCGCACGAACACAAATAGATAGCGCCCCCATCCTGACTCAGCCGATTGTTTCAAATGATATCCTCTTCGCTTATTCGAGTGGAGGCACTCTTGCCGCCTATACCTATGAAGGCATGGAACCCAAAGCTTTTCCAAAAGCTATTGTTAAAGAAGAAATCGAACCAGTTGCAACAACAGAAGAAGTAAAAGAAACTTTGGAGACAGAAGTTTCTGCAGCGGAGGTTTCCGAAGCTGCGGCAGAAACTAAAGAAGAACGTTCTTTATTTGGAAGTTTCATCGATATATTCACAGGTGGTGACGAAGAAGAGTAATCTTCCACTCACTTATTCAGCATTACTTATGAAATCCGTTATTGCCATCGTTGGTCGTCCCAATGTTGGTAAATCTACCCTTTTCAATCGTCTAACATCAACTCGTGATGCTCTTGTAGCAGATCGTCCCGGTGTTACTCGTGATCGTCAATACGGCGTGGCTCATCTTGAATCTCGCGCATTCATCGTCATTGATACCGGCGGTATCGGTGAAGAAGATCATGATAGTAGGGATGTGGCAGACTTAATGACGGAACAATCGATGCTGGCCGCAAGCGAAGCGTCCGTGCTGGTCTGGATAGTTGACGGCCGCGCCGGCCTCACCAATGTTGATGAGACGCTAATAAAACAATTTAGAAAACTGGATAAGCCTATCTTTCTTGCGGTTAATAAAGTGGAAGGGCATGAACCCAGTCAGGCTATGAGTGATTTTTATAGCCTTGGCCTCGATTCTGTTTGGCCAATCTCTGCCAAACGTGGTGACGGTGTTACTGCACTAATAGAAGCTATTGCCGAAAGCATTCCCGTCACAGAGGTGGAGATAGAAGAAGAAACGACTGGCATAACTATCTCCGTATTGGGTAGACCGAATGTCGGCAAATCGACTCTGGTCAATAGAATGATCGGCGAAGATCGCGTACTGACTTTTGATATGCCGGGTACAACACGTGACAGTATAAAAGTTCCATTTCAAAAAAATGGTAAAGATTATGTCTTGATTGATACCGCCGGTGTGCGCAGAAAAAGTAAAGTTCATGATGTTATTGAAAAATTCAGCATACTGAAATCATTCGAAGCTATAGAAGCAGCAACTATTATTATTCTTGTTCTTGACGCGACTGAAGGTGTCACTGATCAAGATAGCAGCTTGTTAGGCATGATCGAAGACAGCGGCAAATCAGTCATCATTGCCGTTAATAAACTGGATGGCATGGAAGCATCAGACAAAGAAAGAGTAAAAGCACAACTCGAACGAAAATTCGTATTTGTTGATTACGCAAAACAGCATAATATCTCTGCCCTGCATGGCACTGGTGTTGGTGATTTATTTAAAAGCATTAATCAAATCGAAAAATCACTGGATATTAATGTTTCTACCTCAGACATGACCGACATCCTCGAATATGCCGTCAATAAAAACCCACCGCAACTGGTACAAAACCGCCGCATAAAATTACGCTATGCACACATCGGCGGGACAAACCCAATACGCGTCATCATCCACGGTAATCAGATAGACAAAGTCCCCGATTCATACAGACGCTACCTGGCAAAAGTATTTCGTAAAAAATTAAAACTGGTTGGTACTGCGGTGTTAGTTGATTTCAGAGGCGGCGATAATCCCTATAAAAATAAAAAGAATGAATTAACACAAAGACAAATTAATAAGCGAAAACGTTTAATGAAGTTTGTTAAAAAGAAATAAGTCTTCTATTCGCGCATCTAAATTCAAAATTTAGACCTCCTGTTTAAACGATGAAAATAATCATTCAACTCGGTGATAAAAATAGCCCGCAAGCTCATGAACTAATCAAGCTGCTTGGCTGTGATTATGTCACAGGATTAGATGCAGCTATCGCTGAAGACTACAGCCATATTCTGCGCTTTGACCAGCAAGGTTTGAGCTTAATAGCTAATACTCCAGATGTCGGACACGCTTTAGTCGCACCAACACGAGTGGATTTCCTTGATGCTGGCCTACAATATCGCCGTTTAACCTCGGGCAAATCACAGGGTATTGCTAAAGCCATAGGGCTTAATAAATTAAAATTGCCCACAGTTCTTGATGCGACAGCAGGCCTGGGCAAAGACGCTTTTATTCTGGCGAGTCTAGGCTGTTCAGTTATTCTGTTGGAACGCTCACCTATCATCTATGCTTTGCTCAAAGACGGTTTTCGCCGTGGCTTAGACAGTTCTGGCAACGACGTTCACCATGTGCTTAATGCAATGACTCTAATCAATGTAGATTCAAATAACTGGTTTAAGAAGATTGTTTCTGGAGAGATTGAAAAGCCAGATGTTATTTATCTAGATCCCATGTTTCCTACGCGAACCAAGAGTGCCAAAGTTAAAAAAGATATCTCACTACTGCAACAAGTATTAGGACCAGATGAAGACTTTGACGAATTATTTAACGCCGCCAGAGAATGTGCGAAATATCGTGTGGTGGTAAAAAGACCGGGCAAGAAAACGAAAGACAGCGATCTAAAACCGAGCTTTCAGATTGAAGGCAAATCTGCTCACTTTGATGTGTTTGTCTAACCCTATTGCTTTAAGTGAATACTTTAAATCTCCTATATCTAATTCCGTCTTGAACGCTTAGTTCACACAAACATAATACCCTTTCAGGGATACACCTTGGCTCTTGAATATAACCAGGAACCCAGTGTTAATAAAGCATATAAACCACCAATGAAATACAGTTGTTGGGGTTGATTGTTTATTTCATAATAAAAAATTAATGCCGTTCCAAACATGAGGCCAAAAAAAGCAACCATGGTAAGAACTGAGGATGAATCAGTTAAATCACGGATCTTGTAATTAGCATATGCCATTAGCAAAGACACTAATAAGAAAGTGATGCTGCCAAATTCAAGAATGATCTCAAGACTACCGACAAGCACGAGTAGAAAGGCAAACGGTGACATACAAATGATGGCGTAAACAGGGATATTGTTGATTCGTCTGGCAAGAAACTCGGGCATATAGCCATCTTTTGCGATAACTGACATTTGTCTTGATGCTCCAAATACAGTGCCACTGATAGCACTGCTGGTCGCTAGTAGTGCGCCCAGAATAACAAGATCAGTTCCCCAGTGACCTAGAACTTTCTCCGCACCAGAAGCCAGAGCATATTCCTTGTTTTGTATTATTTCTTCAAACGGGATCGCGAGTATGGCACCTAACGAAATAACAACATAAATCAGAATCGCAAGAAACATGGCGGAATAGATAGCTATTGGAATATTTTTTTCAGGGTCTTCCATTTCATTAACAGCATTGATAACGAGTTGAAACCCCTCATAAGCGACAAATGTAATCGAAGCCACTATCAAAATAGATAATATGCTCGCGTCATTATTATTCTGAAATAATACAGGCAGGGTTGTTTGACTGTTGTTAATAAGAACAAAGGAAATGATGACCAGAATCACCAGTTTGCTATAGACCATAATATCTTCAATTTTACCCATGCCTTTCACACTCCAGACATTGATAAGTGTAAAGATAAGGATAACGGCTCCTGCGACAAGCTTACGCATCCACTCACTATCTGCAAAAGCAAACCCGCTGATTGCATAAGATGCAAAGGTATAAGCATAGAGAGCCATGGTACTGATATAACCGAATATAACCCACCAGCCTATAAGTGAAGCGGCAAAAGGAGAATCAGGAAATGTCTTTTTATAAAATGAATAAGTAGCGCCTTCATCTTTATAGTAAACACCCAGCTTAATATAGGAATAAGCCGCCAGGGTGGCAATCAATCCACCTATGAATATCGCTAGTGGCGTAAAAACACCAATCATGGAAACAGAAATACCAAGAATGGTGAAAATTCCGCCGCCAACCATTCCTCCAAGCGCAATAGCAATTAGCTCAGGAACACCAAGCGCTTTACCACGTTTTCTGTAAGGAGAGTTGTTGTTCATGAATATATTAAGAAGTGGCTAAAGAAAGATAACGCGCGGAAAAAACGTTCGTCACTCAAAATAATTCGTCATCTGACCAGGCAACATAATGACACCAATGGAGATTAATATTTCAGGTATGTGTTGCATACAAGTACAATGTATAATTATTCTTCAGGATTTGACAATAATTATATGGAAACTTTCCGTATAACAAAAACAAGGGAAATGAAAGAATGCTTAAACTTATGAAAAAACAAGAGCTTAACTTGAATTCAAAAATTCTCCAAAAAACTATATGGAGTTCCTATTAATAATGATTATAAGGAACCCTTCCTTTTAATCATACTGTTGGGCCTCTTACGAACCTAAACTAACAAGGAGAGATGCATATGAAATTAAGTTCTTTCGGAAAATCATTTGCGACTGCCGCTCTCGTTCTCAGTCTTTCCGCATGCGCAATTTCCAAGAAAACCTATCTGTCTGATGGAAGTGAGGGCTACAGCATAAGTTGTGACGGTGCCGCAGTCGGAATTAATGTCTGTTTTGAAAAGGCTGGGAGTCTTTGTGGTGCTAGAGGCTATGACCTCATCAACCGCGAGGGACAATTAGTGCCTTTTGGGGTCGGTACAGCTTCCCAGGGAGAGGCTTTCGTAAGTTATGGCTCTCTCAATACAAAGAGCATCATGATTCGCTGTAGCAAGTAGCGACCTCTGGCAAACACGAACCCATGTCGAACCGAAATGACCGAAGAATCGTTTGACCGCCTGTCATTGGCCAAGGAGCAGTTGGAAACAGCACTGGACTTATTTCTTGATTGCCAAAGTTTGGCTTCAGCGATAACTCTGGCAGGAGCCGCAGAAGGAGTTTTTGGGCAGGCGCTGTCATTACAAGACGAGGCACATGCCTTAGATCATTCCTATACGCATGCAGCTAGGTTGCATGAGTTGTTGCACAACGGTTCAGAACTGAAAAGAAAGCAGTATATTCAATATCAAAACCGCGCTCGAGATGCTCTGAAACATCTCCAGGAAGAGGAAGGATCGACGATCAAAATGGATCTCGAAGAAGCTGCATGCTGGATACTCGTTAGAGCCCTAGAGAATGGACAAGGACTCGGAATAGAGTTCTCTCGCTTCGAGGAATTCGATAACTGGTTTTATGAAAATATTGTGGGTATTTAGGCCCAACAAGGCGCTCC
>CAYTIZ010000022.1:0-15224 GCA_964437885.1 uncultured Enterobacteriaceae bacterium | reverse complement strand
AAATTTAATAGGATCTCAGGCCTGTTTTTTAATCCTTAACGGGACAGCAGTGATACTATATAAATCTTCGGGATAACATTTTCACTTGTTTATTGTATTATCAATGAACATTAATTATTGAGAATATCCCATGCAACGGTATTCTGTTCTGTTAGTTGAAGATGATAGCAATACTCGTAACAAACTGGCTAATGCGATAAGCATTAGTCCTAGTCTTAGCCTGATCGCTGCTGCAGATTGTTGTAAATCCGCAAGAGATGAATTAAATCGTCAAGCTCCTGATATTTTATTGACTGATTTAGGTCTTCCTGATGGCGAAGGTGTTGAAATAATAAAAGAGACGCACGAGAAATACCCGGATACAGAAATCATGGTGATTACTGTGTTTGGTGATGAACAGCATGTGCTTGCTGCAATAGAAGCGGGTGCAACGGGATATCTTTTGAAAGACAGTAGCCCTGAATCTATTAGTGAATCTATTCTTGAACTGGTAGCAGGAAACTCGCCTATCAGTCCTTCTATTGCCCGGCATTTGTTAAAACGCTTTCAGAATGAACTACCGCAATCTCGCAAGCAAGATAAAGATTTACCACAATTAACGGATCGAGAAATAGAAGTTCTGGCTTATGTGGCTAAAGGATTTAGTTACGCTGAAATCGCTAACATACTGAATGTCTCTGGTCATACGGTAACATCACACATTAAAAATATTTATAAAAAACTTTCTGTCCGATCCAGAGGCGAAGCTGTTTTTGAAGCAATGCAACTAGGGATAATCAAACTGGGTGATTAAATATCTCAATTTAGATCAAGTTGCAGGGCAACTTAAAATATTTTTATTATGGCTTATTTTATTCGGGTTTCCTTTAATGTTAGCTTATTTTGTCTATTCAGCTCAATCCTGGGTGCCGGAAAATATATTAACGATAGAGAATGTAAAACATTTACATTCATATAGCATTGTCCCCCCCCCAAATAACATTGATGATTGGGCAGCAATCGTGCTACCTGATGATTGGCAACATACACATGATAAATCCAGGAATGTCTGGTATCAGTTCACGCTTGATTTGAACGTCCCTCCAAACCGCCTCTGGGCGATCTATCTACCGACTATATATATGAATACGGCTGTTTATCTAAATAATCAATTATTAGGTGATGGTGGTCGCTTTGAAGAACCCATGGCCAGGAACTGGAATCATCCGCAATATTTTGTCATACCCAATGGCATGCTAAATTCGGGTGAAAATGTATTTCAAATACGTCTTGCATCACCGTCATTAGATTATGGTTACTTGGGAAAAATACATTTAGCTCCGAATGCAGTATTACGTTCAGCGTATGATTTTCGTTACTTTATAGAAGTTGCGCTTGCTCAAATTATTACTGCCAGTTTAATAATTATGGGTTTATTTATGGGTGCGCTCTGGTTGTTGCGCAGAAATGATTCTGTCTACGGATGGTTTGCTATATGTCTCTTCATTTGGGCTATTCACAACTTAAATCTTTTTGTAATAAACATCCCCGTTTCTACACGAGTATGGGAGTGGTTATGGTTTGTGACTATGGTGTGGTTTGTTATCGCCATAACGATCTTTGTACATAGGTTTACTGAAACGCAGCGACCACAATTTGAAAAATATATATTAACTATTGGTATTACAGGGTCGGTCATACTGTTTGTTCTTCCCGAATACTGGTTTTACAAATTGGGTTATCGTGTTTGGGACACATTGGCTGTATTACTAGGACTCTATCCCTCATACATGCTTATTGTGGCGTATCGAACAAAACGTGATATTAGTGCTTATATTCTGCTTTTATCAGGACTCCTAATCTTGATATTTGGTGCACATGATTGGCTGATGTTGAATCAATTCTTGGGTAGGGAAGAAGGTCTCATGTTGCATTTTGCCGCACCGTTGCCACTATTTGTATTTAGCTGGATTCTTCTTACTCGATTTGTTCAGGTACTTGATGAAGCAGAAAGTTTGAATGTCGATCTAGAGAAACGTGTTGAAGAGAAACATCTGGAACTCGAACAAAATTACCGCCGACTACAACAACTGGAAAAAGAACAAGTTCTGGTTATGGAACGCGAACGTATCATGCGCGATATGCATGACGGTATGGGCGGACATTTAATATCAACCTTGTCTATGGTCGAAGCAAGCAATGTCAATAAAGAAGAAATACTGGAAGCGTTGCACGCTGCATTGGATGATCTGCGCATTATGATAGATTCTCTCGATCCGGTAGAGGATGATTTGACTAGCGTATTAGCAATGTATCGAGCGAGAATTCAACCACGTCTTGAGAAAAGTAATATCTCAGTAAACTGGAATGTTACAGATATTCCAAGGATACCTGGATTGGGTCCGGAGAAGGTTTTGCAAGTACTGCGAATAATACAAGAAGCAATTAGTAACGTGATAAAACATGCTGATGCAAATGAGATTACGTTTCATACCCGAGAGCGAATATTGCAAGGTGAACACGGGGTGTCCGTAGAGATTAAAGATAATGGCAATGGACATTTTCAAGTGAAACCCGTTGGTAGAGGACTGGATAACATGCGCAAAAGAGCAGAACAAATAGGTGCCATCTTTGATATTCAATCACAGTCTACAGGCACCATTGTCAGTCTTTGGTTCTCATTATCCAATGAGAATGGGCAAGCAACAAAGAATTAATATCAGGGCAATCAGGGATTCATATCCCCAATTTAAGGGATAGACAAAAACATGATAAAGACCACACTTTATATTAGTGAATATGAAAAATATAATATTTCTAAAATCGCTCATTATAAAGCAGCGTTATCGGGTAACTGCGGCTAAATGGTTAATTATTGTCTGTCTATTTCCAATTAATGTTTCTGCCCATAGTCCAACAATCCAATCAATCAATGGTAACCCAAAAAACGAAGTCATTATCAGTGGTAATGGTTTTGGTTCGAGGTGTCCGCAATGTGAAGTGGTGGTTGATTATGGAAAAGGATTTAAATACAGCACTCCAATCAAAAGTTGGTCTGATAAAAACATTAAAATAATAATCAATGATCTCAATAAAGGTTTGAATGTTCGGGTTTATGCTAAAACTGCGGACGGAGAAAGTAATAAAGTAAAATATACAATCAAAGCGATTAACCATCCCGCAAGAAAGCTAACTCGACCAGTACCATCAGGTTCAGTTCAGGGGCTGTTGATGTTTGAAAAGAAATCGAAACTGACTGTCGGTGATAAAGGTGAAGAATCCTATAAGGTCAATACGCCGGCACCTACCTGTAATAATTCGGCCTTGATCTTCGATCGTGCTGAATTGGTACAAAAAGGTCGTTTCGGCGAAGCAAAAATAATTTCCAGTCCTAATCCTGAATGTACTAATTGTGGTCCTTTGAAAGTGCGTTGGTATCACGAGCCTACCGGAAACCTTGAGTTTCAGGTGCATGTCTATCGACGTGAAGTGCAAGGGATCTGTCAGGACAAAGTCAGGATATGATGTCTTATATCCCTAATTTACGGGATACCGGAGCAGGGAAGCAGCATTTATACTTCTCAACAATAATTAATAAATGGGGATATCGGGTATCAAGCATGCAGATAACGCATCACAATAAAATCAGTCTATCGTTATTTCTCATGCTCACATTATTATTGAGTGTATCGGTTTATGCTGCCGAGAAGGCGAGTGTTAGGTCAAAGACGCCTATCACCATGACAGTGAAGAAAGCACAAAGTCTTTCTGTTATTGGCACTACTGTCCATAACGCCAAGAGCGTATCGATATTATCCGCAAAGAAACAAGTCATTAAAGATATGACAGTAACATTTGCCTGTAAGGCGCCAACGAGGAAAGGTGCGAAAGGAAGCTGTGATGTAAAGTTGACAATTACTAAAGCAGTGCCTTTAGGTAAATACACTTTGAATCTTATTGGCACCAGAAAACAAACACTGGCAACAGGAGAGTTTGAAGTAAAGGCTGACCCGGCAGTAGCTAAAGCCGCAGCAAAAAAGAAAGTAGCGGCTGCGACAGCAAAGAGGAAAGCATTACTAGCCAAGCAGGTGGCAGATAAAAAGAAAACACCAACCACGACAAAACCAGTTGTTACAGCCAAACCTGCATCAGCCGCAGTCCCTAACAGGAAAGCAGCTGTCCCAGCTATACCTGCAAAGAAAGTAATACCTAAGAAAACTGCGACTACAAAGTCGATTGAAAAGCAGACCGCTGTTGCAACAAAAGATAAACTCGCATCATTAAAATCAGCAACGAAAGCTAAAACACCGATACCAATAAAACCAACAACGCTGGCTAAGCCTGCGACCAAACCGGCAACCTCCAAGCCAGCAACAGCAACGAAACCAAAAGCGGTAACACCGAAGAATCAAGAGCCGTTGGTGACTACTATCTCTTTACCTAAAGATATTAAACCCGGTCAGAAGTTTACGGCGACGATTACGGCAACCGATGATGCAGGCGTGGTTGCTGTGGCCATCAAGTTTGGTAAAAAGAGACAAACTCTAAGGGCTAAATCGCCTTTTAAGAAACAAGACACCTTTACGGTTGAATTAACAGCACAAAAGAGTGGTGCACAAGAACTCACAGCAATAGCTTTAGATACCAAGCGGGCACGAAGTGCAATCAAGAAGGCTGCGATAGAATTGGCGCAACAGGTGGCTACGGTGCCAACAACCAAACCAATAGCTAAGCCAACAGTAAAGCCAATAGCTAAGCCAACAGTAAAGCCAATAGCTAAGCCAACAGTAAAACCAATAGCTAAGCCAACAGTACCCCCAATAGCTGCTAAACCCTCGTCAATAATAGAAACCACGCCCAGCACAGTCACTTATGCCTGGTCTAATCCTGTTTGGGCAGCTTGTTCAGCGACCTGCGGTGATGGTACACAAACACGAATTGTGAGGTGTAGAGGTAGTGATGGGTCGATAGCAGCTGATAAGCAGTGTAGCGGTACAAAACCAGCCAGTAGTCAGGTTTGCAATACAAAAGCCTGTCCAGCATCAGAGCAAGAATCAACAGAGGGCACGAGCACATCCACAACCGGAGCTGGGGGTACGATTTCAACTGGAAGTGTGACTACGACTGCATCGGATAATACAACCGACACACTAGATACTGCAACAGAAACAACCACTGGAACTGCGGTGCAAGAGCAAACCCAGAGTAGCTCGACTGTCCCAGCATTATTATCTCCAGCATCCAATGCAGATATTGCTGCAGGTATTACGTTAACCTGGTTAGAAATTAATGAAGCTGATTTTTATGTTTTATGTATTGATCGCGCACCGGACACATCTGCAACAACATGTGATGCACTACAGAATCGGAATGTGATTGGGAATTCCACAAGTTTTACTATCGATATTAAGTTGTTTAATCAATTAAATACCACTTATTCTGGCAGTGGTAATACTGACAGTAATGGGAACAGGAATTTCACATGGCAAGTTCGTGGTTGTAACCAATCAGGACAATGTCAAGACAGTGAAAGGCGTTCAATAAAAATACCAGCCGCCCAACTCAGTCGGTTTGAAGTGATAACACCTCCTTCAATGGCTGCATATGTATTACATGAGCAGGGAAATGATTTTCAACTTGCGGCACGATACCGAGCGGGAGAACCAATAACATTGGGAATCGGGTTAGATAATCCGGCACCAGCTGGTGGATTGGAAGTTGCATTGAGTGTGTCAGGTGATTTGTACAATATTATTCCTAACAATCTTCCTTTTCTTCCAACCACGATTACTATTCCTGCAGGTAATACTAGTTTGCAGTTTGAAATTCAAACTAGGTGGTATGCAGGTAATCGAG
Source organism: uncultured Enterobacteriaceae bacterium (assembly GCA_964437885.1). GTDB lineage: Bacteria > Pseudomonadota > Gammaproteobacteria > Eutrophobiales > Eutrophobiaceae > UBA7359. The sequence continues at coordinate 9,389 of CAYTIZ010000022.1, read as the reverse complement.
TAACAACATATGACACAGTTGCACCAGTAATATTAGGGGCAGAATTTCAGGGGACGAGATTAACAAACACTGTTAATTTTGAGCCTCGTGGAGGAGTGATGTCGTTGGATACTTATCTTGGATCTATCCAACATCCAAACACATCACAAGGTGGTACTAATTCTCCATATAGTGGTGGAGAGTCTTTTTCAGCATCCATCTCTCTATCACATCCAGCTCCGGAAGGTGGTGCTGTTATTTCACTATCCACTGATAAGCCTGAAACTTTAGTTCTGCCATCAAGTGTTACAATTCCTTCAAGTCAGAGTGCGGCAAGTTTTGATGTGCAAACGGTTCCTGTATCAACTTACATAGGGGCAAAAATTATAGCGACGTATGATGGTGTGACAACTGGCGAAACTACTAAAGAAACTCTGATAAAAGTAAATGTTGCACCAATACAATCTTTAACATTTTCAAATACCGGGTTTGTCGGAGGGGAGTCAGTTATTGGCACTATAACAATAGACGGGCAAGTTCCGAGGGGAGGTGCAGTAATCACATTGGAGAACGGTTCTCAGGATATTGCCACGTTTCCAAATAGCGTCACGATTCCACAAGGACAAACCAGCGTAAATTTCACAATTAATACCCAGGCAGTAACCAGTAACAGTTGGGTTGATGTTAAAGCAAAGTATGGTACTAGTGCGTGGGCGAGTGGATTATTCCCGAATGAGAAGGATAGTGGTGTATGGATTAATCCATTACCACAATTATCTTCAATTCACCGAAGTCCAAATGTTTTTGAACCGGGTGATACACTTCAGGGGACAGTTGTCTTAACGAATGACGCACCGGAAACAGGAGCAACGGTTACTTTGTCCTCAGACAAATTACAAGCCAGCGTTCCAGCGAATGTGTCAATTCCAGGTGGTGAGGATAGAGCAACATTTAATATCAATACTCAGGCTGTAACAGAAACTACTTTCGCGCATGTTACTGCAAGTTATGGAGGCACTACTAAAAAATTGGGTATTGCTATTTCTCCTTTATTAAGTCAAATTTTATTTTATCCTGTTCCAGATATAGTAGCGGGGGGAGAGTCATTTCAGGCGAAAGTAGTCCTGCAGCGTTATCAAGATACACCTACAATGGTTCAATTGAACAGTAATTCCTCGAAAGTAACCGTTCCACAATCGGTGACTATTCCTGCTGGTCAGGGAAATGCGCTGTTTACTATTACAACACAGTCTGTCACAAATCAGGCAACAGCAAATATTACAGGCACTCTACAGGGTGTTTCAAAATCGAAAAAGCTAACACTTATTACTCAGCAGGAAGCGCAAGCTTTGGCCGATGCAGCAGCGGAGGTAGCAGCACCACCTGTGTTGACTGGTTTTTCCATAACGCCTTCTGATTTTACGATAACAAGCGGTAGCACATCGATCGGTACATTAACGCTTAATAAAAATACAAATTCAAATTTTACAGTAACGATAAGCAAGACAGGAGGAATAAATGTTGAAGTACCATCAAATGTTACAATTCCTGCGGGACAATCTGAGGCAACGTTCGAAATTATAACAGTAGCAAATAGTAATGATGACTCTGTCGTATTCACGGTATCTCAGGGAGATATTTCTCTTGAACGAGCAATAAGTATTAACCCTGCACCTTGGCTATTAAATGATATTAGGTTGCAAGTAAAAACTACTGAGAGTGGTCGCGGTTTGACAGGTACTGTATCTACAGATCGGCCTACTAACAAAGATGGTGATGTAGTAACGCTATCTAGTAGCAATTCGGAAATTCTTCCTGTACCTGGATCGATAATAATTCCACCTAGTAGTAATAATGGTACATTCGATTTACGTCCAAACGATGTAAGTGAAGTCACTTATGTAATAATCACTGCTACCCTTGATGGCATAAGTAAGACAACTGAATTGGAAATTACTCCCACATCTCAGTAAGTATGGTTTTAGGGAATTATTTATGGTTAGAACTCCACCGCAATGCATTGCAATTTTTGCTGTCGAGAAGGCCAGTGTTACCTGAAATAACCCATCACCATGATGGTGAAGAAAGCACAAAGTCTTTCTATTACTGATACTGTAGAAGAAAATAACTTACTAAAATAATATGTTTTAAATATATGAAATTTACGATAATTTCCATGCTAGTACCACTTCGGTAAACGGGGGAATATTGAAGTTGAATAAAAATCTGTACCAATTATTCCAGAATCATTTTTATACCAGCTTTCTGGTAGTGTTCTTTTCACTGCTATGTGTACTGACGCCGGTTCATGCCGAAGAAGGCGATGACTTTGGTGATGCCTTTGATGATATTAATATTCCGGCAGAAGAGATCTCAGAACAACCCGAAGCTCGTGAAATGTTGGAAGAGGTCGGTGTTCCGGAAGAGACGATCCAGGAACTAGAAGCACAGGAACAAGCTGATGATGAATTTGGCGATGCCTTTGATGATATAAAAGTGCCTCAGGAAGAAATTCCTGTTGATGAACTTGTGATAGAAGAAGCTGAAGTTATTCCATTTTCCGTGCTCGGTACTAATTTTGATGATGGTAAATGGCTAGGTGTTTCAGACGGAATAACGTTGGTGTTTGATCGTATTCCTGATCCTGCGGAAGGTTTTCTTTCTGTGTTTGTCGATAACACGGATATGACAGCACTCTTTACTATAGAAGGGCAAACTGATCTTGTTTATCCCGGTGGTGTTATTCTTTTAACTCCCGGTGACCATGAAGTGATAGTGTTCCTGAATAAAGGCCCTGAGGATTGGGTTGAGATAGCACGATTACCGATGCAGGTTTTAACTGAGTCAGGATTTGAATCTGGCGAAATAACGCCAAGACTGGACGTTGCTGTTAATTCACAAAACAAATTTAATTTTGAAAAAGATGCAACTAAACCGGATCGCCTGACTTTTCAAGACACTGAACTACAGGCAGGATTGACTACCCGACACGTGCGTGGCGATTTGGAAATTACAACGTCAGTTAATATCTCCGGTTTTTCAAATCGACAGCAAGCATTACGTTTCGATGAACGCGGTGCTGACACCCCAAAATATGATCTGAATGATTATCTAGTTGAGGTTCAGAAAGGGAACTCAAATTTTCAATTGGGTAGTGTTAGCTATGGCAGCAATCCTTTACTTATAAGTAATGTTTCTAATCGAGGAATGGTTGCTTCTCATCGTATTAATGATCGGCTTGATGCATCATTTAGCAGCATGAATGCAACTAGTATAGTTGGCTACGATAATATCATTGGTATGGAAAATATTAATGATCACAATATCACTGCTGGCACTATTGGTTTTGAATTTATAAAAGACAGACCGGGTGGGCTCAGAGCAGAAGTAACTTACATGACGGCATCAAAACAAAATGAAACAAATTTTAATACAGGCGAAGTTGTCGATTCGGAAAAAAGCAATGGGTATGGTATTTCTCTATTAGGCAGTAATAGTTCAGGTCGCCTACGTGGTAATATTTATTATGCTGAAAGCGAGTATGTTAATCCTTCAGACACAATTATTGATCCAAATGGTGATGTGCTTGCGACTACCGAAGAGACAGATGCCGCTTATTCTTTAGGTGTTGCCTATGAACTTTTTCAGAATTATCAGATTGGTGAAGATAACTTTTTCAATTTGACCATCGGTTATAATCGCGATAAAGCCTCTCCGCTTTATCAATCTATTGGTGCATTCGTAACTCCAGACTCTATTACTGATCAATACAGTATCAGCGGTAATTTCAATAGTATCTCGGCACAATATACGTATATAGGTTCACAGGATAACATTGATGATATAGCTACACTCTTACAAACAAAAACATTTACCAATTCATTTAGTTTAAATGTGCCATTTAACTCAATGTTTCAGACTGAGAGTTTTATAAAGTATTTTCTTCCAAGCGCCTCTTACTCTATGAATACAGTTCGTCAAAAGACAGGTAATGATCCTGCTGGAGCCACAAGTGGATTCAATGGTGGAAGTCATCTGCCTAGACAATTTAACCGTGATCATAATCTAAGTCTTTCCTGGTCGGGGTCAAATTGGAGTGCAGGCTATAATTATTCAACCTCTTTTCAGAATAATCAGCAGGTTGGTCGTTCCAATGATGATTTCAAGAATTTTGGTCATGATTTTTCATTTTCTATCAGTCCTATAGATACATTGAATCTTAATTTATCTTATTCAAAGGTGAAGAATAAGGACGTGGCAGCGAGTAATACCGGTTTTACTGATACCTACAGCTCAAATATGGATTGGCGTTTTCACGAAGACTGGTCGTTCAATGCGAACTTCACACATACTATACAAGATGACGATCTTGGCTTGACGGAAAGTATTAATAATAATGGTCAGGCGCAGCTTAACTGGAATTTTCAAATACCGTCATGGGGTGGAACAAAATTACCTGCTTCATTATTTACGCGTTATTCATTTCAGGAAAGCGAGAGCGAGGATACTTCTTTCGCATTTGCAACATCAGCACGAACTTGGGCCGTTAATACAGGTCTGAGTATTAGCTTCTTCTAATGGGCAGTGACACTATGAAATTAAATCGTCTGATATTCTCATTTTTATTATGTGTTCTTTCATTACAGGTTCACGCTGTCACAGGGCGAAACCCGACAGGCGTGAATGTGAGTTCACATGGTGCAACAACCGTCTTTATTACTTTTCAGGGATTGGCGGCAGGTGAAAAAGCTGTAAGAGCCTTTTGGTGTGGTGATGTTACTGCACAAGGCGTTGTGGCAGGAAATCCATGTGTTGCGGGTACTATTTTTGGTAGTTTGGCATTGCGAAATGACCAGTCCACTACCAGTGGAACCAATGGCGTTAGTAATTTTACCGACATCATGACCATTCCTGCATCAGTAACAAGACGGGCATTTCAAGAAGCCTTACGCGGAAAATCATCCGAGTTCTTTTATGTCAGAGAATTCAGCACGGGTACATTTGTGACAGTGACCTGTCGTATGGCCGGTGGTGGTGCCCGAGTTCCTTTTGCATTAACAGATGTGCAAATCAGGTTCAGTACAGAAGAAGGGAAAAAACCGATATTAGCTGTGGGGATTGATGAGACGTTACCCAATTTTGGTGCAGACATTCGTTATAACGGGACAGGTCGCCTTAAGGGGCGTTGGGAAGTGGTCTATCCAGGTGATATTGAACCGAGTACACGTGATCTGTTAACGGAAGCAACATTACCCGTCGAAGAAAGAGGAACACAACAACGTTATACCTTGCTTGAACGATTTGAAGTCTTTCTTCCTCCTACGGGTAAATTTTATTTACCTGGTCCTAAACGGCTTAAGCCCCCAACACAAGCAGGTGGTTTATACCGTGTTCTACTGAGAGTAGAAGCAACCAATGATAAGGAAGGAAACTCAAATACTAATGCAGGTACTGCCGTTACAGGCGGTGTCGCAGGCTTCCCGATGCCGGTACTTCGTTATTATGTCGGTACGCCGGATGAAACGATTGCTCTTAGTACTGCTGTTGGTCAGCTTGCATTAATGTTACCGGGTAGTGATGCACGAATACCTACAGGTAGTGTTGAATTTACCTGGGTCAATATCCCTGATACTTCTTTGTATAAGGTTGAGCTGGAAAATACGCAGGGGTCTATTTTATCTGCCATCGTTAAATCAACAGAGACCAGTTATAGTGCTCCGCCATGGTTAAATGATCAAGCTGGTGTGCCATTGCGATGGCGTGTAGTCGCTGTTGGTAAAAATGGTGCTACTATTGCTACAAGTGATTGGCGAAATTTTGTTATTGATGGATCTTAATTAATAACAAATTATTTATATTTTAGGTAACAAGCCATGTGGTGCTCACCATCTTCTTTATATTGAGCGACTTCCCCCAGTTTATAAAATGAAACCGTATTTTCCTGAACAGGCTTGAAAAGAATATCAGCAATCTTGTTATATTTTTTATCGAATCGATATTCATCAAATAGTGTCTCAGCCATTTCTGATGCAATTGTGCAAATATTGTCTTGTGAAATGTGTTGCGTTAATTCAAGTGTAAATATTAACTCTTTATTGTATTGATCTACTTGTATCGTTTTTAAATTGAATAGCCCATTAATCAACTCTGCTTCTTTAATATCGGGTGTTTGATGTTGCCACTTGGAATAAAAAACATAAATACTGATCAGTACAAATATCGTTAGAAGGATTGCTATAAAAATTGTTAATACTGGATTCTCTTTATATGTCGGTGGAACAATGATAAGACTAAAAAAGAATGCAATTAGCAGGTCAACTGCTGGAAAAAGAGCAAACGGAACCTTTTCAATAACGCTATAGAGTAGAATTAGAAATAAGCTCACGCAGATTATTCTGAAACGTTTGATCTGTTTTGCATCCCAATGGGGGAAGCAGTAATAGAGAAATTCCAATCAAAATAAGGGATGGCCAATGTGCAAAAGCCCAAGCCAAGGGTAAAGGTATGGCATATTCAGAGAATATTTGGCCACCCCTCCCCATAGAGAGGGAAATTTTAGCCAAACAGCAACAGAGCCAGCGAGTAAATTAACGCCTATACAATAAACAAACAGTAGAAGTATTTTAGCTGGTGTTTTACGGAAAAAATGTTGATATGTTTTTGAATTCATTAAAAATTAGTCTAAGCCAATTCACATTTAATTTTCCAGTAAACAGTGTGATGAGTGTCAAATATTACTTATAAGTAACAAGAATTTGTAGAAATCCATCCACTTTCCGGTATCTCTCTGTATAATGCCCGCTTTTTTGCTTAAGGCATCCACAAAAGTGACTCAGAAACTCCGTAATATCGCAATTATTGCTCACGTTGACCATGGTAAAACAACTCTGGTTGATAAACTGTTAGAGCAATCCGGTACACTAGATTCTCGCGCGGCTCCTGCTGAGCGTTTGATGGATTCCAATGAATTGGAAAAAGAACGCGGTATTACTATTCTTTCTAAAAACACCGCTATTCGTTGGAATGATTACCGCATCAATATTGTTGATACACCAGGACATGCCGATTTTGGTGGCGAAGTTGAACGTGTATTATCAATGGTAGATTCCGTTTTATTACTGGTCGATGCTGTTGATGGTCCTATGCCGCAAACTCGTTTTGTAACGCAAAAAGCCTTTGCCATGGGCTTCAAACCAATTGTTGTAATTAACAAGATCGATCGTGATGGCTCTCGAGCGCATTGGGTATTGGATCAAACTTTCGATTTATTTGATAAATTGGGTGCAACTGATGAACAACTCGATTTCCCGGTGGTCTATGCTTCTGCATTAGGTGGTTATTCCGGCCTCGAAGAAGATGTACGCGAAGGCGATATGACCACCTTGTTTGAAGCGATTATTAATGATGTTCCTGCACCGGATGTAGATGAAGATGGACCATTGCAAATGCAAGTTTCTACACTCGATTACAATAGTTATGTGGGTATTATTGGTGTTGGTCGAATAAAGCGCGGTACGATAAAAAAAGGTCCGATTAGTGTGATCGATGACGATGGCAAAACACGCAAGGGCAAAATATCACAGGTTTATAGTTTTCTTGGTTTGGAACGAATTGAAGTTGAATCTGCAACTGCGGGGGATATTGTCGCCATCTCCGGACTCGATCCATTGAGCATTTCAGAAACAATTTGTGATCTGGAAATAGTTGAAGCTTTACCACCGTTAACGGTAGATGAACCAACTATCAGTATGACCTTTCAACCCAATACCTCACCTTTTGCCGGTAAAGAAGGCAAGTATGTGACCAGCCGTAATATATGGGATCGTCTACAACAAGAATTAAAACATAACGTTGCTTTAAAAGTCGAGATAACTGAAGACGCTGATAAGTATCGTGTTTCCGGTCGAGGTGAACTGCATTTATCTATTTTAATCGAAACCATGCGTCGTGAAGGTTATGAACTTGCAGTGAGTCGTCCACAAGTCATTGTGCATGGTGAGGGAGATGATAGAACCGAACCTTACGAACAGTTGACTGTTGATATCGAAGCTGAAAACCAGGGTGCAGTAATGGAAAAACTCGGCGAACGCCGAGGCGATCTGAAGAATATGCAGCCGGATGGTAAGGGTAGAGTGCGTTTGGAATACGTCATTCCCGCACGTGGTTTGATTGGTTTCCGTACAGAATTTCTGACGCTAACTTCAGGTACTGGTCTATTATATAATGTATTTGAGCATTATGGTCCTTATCAGTCGGAGGGTATTGGACAACGAAACAATGGTGTTCTGATTTCCAATGGTCAAGGTAAAGCTGCAGGATTTGCTTTATTTAATTTACAAGAACGCGGGAAGATGTTTCTTGGACATGCTGAGGATATATATGAAGGTATGGTTATTGGTATTCATGCGCGTAATAACGATTTGGTTGTTAATGCATTAAAAGGCAAACAATTAACCAATGTTCGCGCATCTGGCACGGATGAAAATATTGTCCTGACAACGCCCATCAAAATGACTTTGGAACAAGCGTTGGAATTTATTGATGATGACGAACTGGTAGAAGTGACACCGAAGTCAATTCGGATCCGGAAAAGGTTTCTGAAAGAACACGAAAGAAAAACTGCATCACGTGCGCGTAAAGCGGGATAATATTATATTTTTATAAGCTGGTTCAGACTCGTAGTCCTGAAATGGTTTATAACATTATACTCCAGCATCCTTTCCAACCTTATCTCCAGCTTTATTCTCATCGCCAATTGCTACTCGGAAAGATTTTATAGCAGCGCCAAAATCATAACCCATGTTACGTAATTTTTTTGTGCCGAATATCAATATGATAATTAACAAGATGATTGCAAGTTCTGTAATTCCAAATGACATATAAAATCTCCTTCTGTTTTAATTAGTGTTGCCCAAAATATAATCCCTTGGTATATCAACGTACGACACGATATCTCCGCCATGTTCTGTAACAAAATTATTTGCAGATTGTTCTTGTTTAAAAGGGATAACTTCCATTTGCCCCATGCCACCACGTTGTTTGCTATTGATAACGTACCAGGCCGATTGTGCGTTGACCCAATTTTTTATTTGCTTTTCAGGATGGTTCCACTCCGCTTCATCCATTGCCGTTACAAAAAATGCAGCAACATTATCAGGTTCATCCGGTAGCAGAATAAATGCCACTGCATCACGTGCAGATGTAAACCAGATAGCCTTTTCTGAATTGCTCAATAAAATCTGTCCCTTTGGTCCTGAATGATCCTCAACGATCATATTACAGTAATAGCCAATAGCATCGCGAGTTACAGCCTGTGGCGACAATATTTGTTTGGGAGAGGAATTGTCACAGCCAAACAAGACAAGTGTTAACAAAGTATAAAAAAAGATTTTATTTGTCATTTAAATTCA
>CAYTIZ010000021.1:0-15316 GCA_964437885.1 uncultured Enterobacteriaceae bacterium | reverse complement strand
GCCAATGAACTCTGGCCCATCCTGAAAGATAGCATTCCAAACATTGAATTTGATATTATTGGCGCAAACCCCGCTAAAAACTTACTCACTCTCGCACAATCTGAACCGCGTTTTAAGGTACATGGATTTGTAAACGATGTGCGCGGCTATTTTGAAAAGGCAGATATATTTATCTGCCCTATCAGTGATGGAGGCGGCACAAAATTAAAAGTATTAGATGCTTTCGCAATGGAAATGCCTGTCATTGCTCACCCAATAGCCTGCGAAGGAATAAATGTCACACAAGATAAAAATGTCTTATTTGCTCAAACACCCAGGCAGTACATAGAAAAAATATCATATTTGCTGAATAATGAATCAGTAAAATATAGCCTAGGCACTGAAGCAAGAAAACTAGTTGAAGATCAGTATGCTTATAGCTCAATAGGCAAGAAACTGGCTAATCTCTACAACAACTGCATTATCAACAATCGGTAAGCTGAATATATGTGTGGAATAGCTGGCTTTATACATCGCTCTGGCAGTAAGGATCAACTTATCGCTAAGGGCGAGAAAATGATCGCGTCCTTGCAGCATCGCGGCCCCGATTCTGGTGATACATGGTTTAACGAAAATAGCGGTGTGCTTTTAGGGCATCGTCGACTATCTATTCAGGACCTAAGTCCGTCAGGCCATCAGCCGATGACCTCTAGCAGCGGTCGCTATTGCATTACATACAATGGCGAGATTTATAATTTCCGTGAATTGAGAGATGAGCTTAGCCAGTCTGGCTTCCATTTTAAGGGGGGGAGCGATACAGAAGTACTTTTAGCCGCAATTGAGAACTGGGGACTAAAAGCAGCAGCATCTAAGTTTGTAGGTATGTTTGCATTTGCACTATGGGATTTTGAAGAAAAATGTCTGTTTTTGTGCCGCGACAGACTGGGAGAAAAACCCCTCTATTTTGGCTGGTTACCTGATGCTTTCTACTTTGCTTCTGAGCTTAAGGCAATCGAAGCTGTCGTTGACAAAACCAACCTCTCAATTGACGTGACAGCACTCGGTAAATTCCTACAATATGGCTACATCTCCGCACCACTCTCTATTTATACAGGCATTTATAAACTATATCCTGGTACGATTATAACTATAGGCAATCACAGGGAGAGCAGTTTTTCTCCCTGGCCAGAAAAAAGTGATTATTCTCCGCAGACATATTGGAGTGCAGAAGAAGCATACCAACAAGGCTCATCACAACTCATTAATAATGAAGCAGATGCCCTGGATGAATTACGTAATGTGCTTGAGCGTAATATAAAACGCCAACTAATTGCCGACGTAGATGTCGGAGTGTTTCTTTCTGGTGGAATTGATTCATCATTAGTGACTGCTATTGCTCAAGATTTATCCCACAATCCAGTCCGCTCATTTACCATTGGATTTGAGGCTCAGGAATATGACGAGTCCATATATGCAGAGCGCATCGCCAAACACCTGGGAACAGATCACACGACGATTCGGGTCTCCGCCTCTGATGCTAAGAGCATCATCCCCTCTATTTCAAGTATTTACGACGAGCCATTTGCAGATTCATCTCAAATCCCTGCTTTTCTGGTTGCAAAGCTTGCAAAACAACATGTCACGGTCTGCCTGTCTGGAGACGGTGGTGATGAGTTATTCGCCGGATATAACCGATATATATGGGCTAATCAAATATGGAATACGGTTAGACATATACCCTCGTTAGCAAGAAAAGTAGGCGCAGACATGATTTCGTTACTAGCCCCAGCGCTCGCTGCAGTGGGACAAAAAAGAAGCCAATTTAAAAACATCGACTTAAAATTACAGAAGCTGAGCGGTTTTTTACGCCAAAAAACGCTTTACGGCGGTTATGATTATTTGCTCTCTTCCTGGCAACCTTCAGAGTTAAAAGGAATGCTCAAAGGATATAATAGAACCTCCAGCGGATTTAATTTTAACACCTCAAAAATGCAATTTATTGACTACGTCATGCTCTGTGATCAAGTCGGTTATCTGGAGGGGGACAACTTAACAAAAGTCGACCGTGCCAGCATGGCGGTAGGTCTGGAAACAAGACTGCCACTGCTCAGCCATGAAGTCCAGGAATTAGCATGGCGAATCCCGCTAGATATGAAAGTCAGAAACACGAGTAGTAAATGGTTACTTAAAGAACTATTGGCATCTTACATGCCACGAGATATGTTTGAGAGGCCCAAAATGGGGTTCTCTGTACCCGTCGCGCAATGGCTGAGAGGCGACCTTCGCGAATGGGGCGAGGATATACTGGCATCCAGGGGGGCAAGTGTAGATGGACTCATTGATACCAATAAAGTCAATGCCATCTGGTCTCAACACGTTACGGGGAAAGCCGATCACTCTTCAAAATTATGGGCCGTACTTATGGTTGCCATGTGGAAGAATGAACGCTTATAACCAGCGCTACTATTCAAGGTAGTAGGCTTCACTCACCCGTATCTGTATAAAAATGGAATGGAAAAACCCTTCGATTTAAGGAAGGGCTAGTCATTTATGTAATCATAAAAAAATCGTTTACACCAGCACTCCTTACAATTATTTTTGAAAGGTCAAGAAGAACCGGTCTTTTTTTAATGTATTCAGACCAAAAACACCTTGGAATTTAGATTGGCTAGCACAGTCTACCCCCTAGACAGCTAAATCCAAGGGCTGAAGATCTTCAAATATCCTTAGATTCCATGTTTAGCTGCTTAAGAAAAACTATCATATTCCTTTCACTTTCACCTTTTGTAAACACGGCTAGTAATTCCTTTCTTTTATCTAGCAACCAATCAAATCTTGGTTCTAAGTATGCAAGTTCAGGTCGGTTAACCTTGATAAAAAGATCTTTGCTCCAGGGGCTACCTTCAGAAGCTTCTATTTTCTTTAGTATTTGAGATAACCGCTTAGTACTAACATCAGGAGAGATATTCGCATTAGCCCACTCAGCAGGTGAAAACTCGGTGTAATGATCGGCAAACCACTCTAGTGTTTTTTCAAGTTCCACGTCGGGCACCACCCTTCCCGTCATTTCATTTATATGAACATGATTCCCACCTACATTTTCTTCGATTAACAGCGCTGGAGTACCACAAAAAAGCCCCTCAGCAAGCCCTTTATTCTGCCCCTCTCGCAACGATACAAGCACATTAACTTTTGATTGGCTAAACATTACATTTAGGCTCGCCTGATCTAGACCGGGAATATATTCAAATGCCCCGTCCATCGTCCCATAAGAGTTAAGAACCGCATGAACTTCATGTTTTGCCGAACCTGTATTTTCTGCACAAACCAGCACCGCTTTATAACCTGGGCGCTTACGGCTGATACGCCTCACAGCCCGTATGTATCGATCAACTCGCTTAATCGGGTCACAGTTGGCAACATAAATAGCATCATAAACCTTTTCAACATTTGATATTTTATCAAATGTTGATGTATCCACCCAATCAGCAGAACCTAATGTTGTCGGAACAAGGTTGGTATCTATACCAGATAATAAATCGAAATCACTCTTATATGATGATAGTACAACTATTTTTTCAGGGCTTAAAGCCGTCCAGGCCAAAATATTTGCGATGCTATACCCAACCCAACTAGGCTCCAATACCACTCGGAAATACTTAGCTAGCAATTTAACGTTTAAACAGAGATAAATCGGTATAAATGTCTCTGAAAACTTTATAATAAGCGCGCCTTTTTCAACCACTTCCATTTCAGACAGCACTGGTAACTTTAAAATAAGAATTCGGTCTTCACATCTGCCAATAGACGTCACCGGCCCACTTTCTAACAGTGCATCAAATTCAGTTTTAGCCTCTATCCTGTTATAGGCGACCTCCTGAATAATTTTATTTGCCCGCGTAATATTAGCCGATCTTCGCCCCTTTAGAATCAACTTAAGGCCCGCCTGGCGCTGCCCAAACTTGCGTAAAACAATCCCAGAGTACACAAAAATATTTGCGATTACCTTGTCAAGACGCGTTACTACCCACATATATACGATCTGACGTAGCTGAAATTTCACGGCAATAAACCATGTTCTGAATTTAACCTTCATATTTTAAACATCCTAAAACCATCTTAAAGTCCCCTCTTCATTGCCACATCAGGCGCGTTAAACAAGAGGTTTAGATTAAAAGCCAGCATATGGCAACAAAACTAAAGAATCCCCAACCACCGTTCCATCAAAAAATACGAGACCTTGAGACGGACGTCAAAGAATACAACATTCTACTGTACCCATGAAGGTCGTTGTCCGATAACATACACAAGCTAAGCTAGCCGCTCTCACAATCTGTACAACGCTAGATTTTAGAACGATTAAATCTAAATCATATCATTGCAATGCCTTTTAACTACCAGGCCTGCATGCTGTTTAAGGGATTATATTATGAACCACTACAAAATCTGCCGCAAAATTAACGTAGCACAAGGTGTTCTTGCATTGTTACTTTTGACGCTGCTAAATACGCATGCTATAGCGGCGAACCTGCCCTTTGAGATATTCCAGCCGCAGCCAAATCTCGATACCCAAAACCGATTTTACAAGGCATACCCCAACCTGGAATACAATGTCAGGCTTGCTGTCGCTGGCGGCAAATACCCCTATCAATTTTCACTTACCAGCGCCCCCCAAGGCATGACAATAAACATGCGGGGCGAGATTAACTGGCCCATGCCCACAGCGTCAAACACGCCATATCAAGTCACAGCATTGGTTACAGATTCAGAGAGTGTTACGAAAAATGTGTCCTGGACCATTACAGTGACAACAACAGGCTTCCTATTTGTTGATGCCATCAATGGTAAAACGAAAGAGAATGGCGGTGCAGGCACGATATCAAATCCATGGCAGACAATGAAAGATGTATATGGCGGTGACGTCTACGACTCCAAGTGGTCAAACCATCTTCCTGGTTATTTTGTTTACTGGCGTAAAGGTATGTATATACTCGATGCCTATATGGAAGACTGCGCTAAAGAAGAAGGATGCCGCGTGCCATGGTCAGGCAGGCAGCCCCTAGTATGGCTTGCTTACCCAGGAGAAAAGCCTGAAATAAACTTTAATTCTGGCGGCCGAAGCGGGTACATTTTCTTCTATGACAACGTGAAGAATGTCTACCTTGACGGTTTCGACTTTAACTTGAACAGCAACCACCGAGGGAAGGGTATTGCTATCGGAAACAACGGAAATGTAACTGTTAGAAAAAACATTTTCAGAGGGCTTACCGATTGCACACATCCGGGTACAAATAATTCACAATTATTCCTTACCGGAGGAGCAGGACAATACTCATCCATCCAGGATAACACGGCATCTGAATCATGCGGGTACTGGCTACTGGGCTATAGTTCACCAAAAACAGTGGTGGAAAATAACCACATATCCACCAACATACCGCTGCCGATTGGACCCAAAACAGGCATTCAAGACTGGACGATACGGGGCAACCGCATCCAGGGACAGACAACCAAAGGCGCCATTTGGATCCAGGATTTTGGAAGTTCCGGCAATATCGAAATTAACTTCAACTTAATACAAATGAGTGGGGATAACGGCATCGCCTTAAACCTACTCTCATCCGATCCAAGCGGGCCGATTTATGTTAACCGGAATACCTTTGTCGGCCACGTGCTTGCAGACTACCTTTTAGAGACAAAAGGGCCATGGACATTAGACAGAAATGTGATTATAAACAACTCGGCTTCATCCGATAAAATAACGCGCAAAAGCACAGTAATTGAAGAACGCTTATTATTAATCAACAACCTAAATGGTAATACTCCTGACAATATCATTGATTCAAAAGGTGAATTCACATCAAGTTACCTGCATTTAATCGGTGCTCATGGGCATCAAATGGGCAGCCGACCAAATAGGCCGCCACTTAATCCCATAGATTAACCAAAGATAGATGATATAATCGACTAGGCAAAGCAAAGAATAAAGAGTTCAATTTTGGCTGCTTACTTACCTGAGCAATGCTTCAATTTATGTAACTACTCAGCGCGTAGTCAAAATTCACGGTAACTGCTCAGATAGCCCCTGCAACTCGTCAGTTCAAGGCGAAAAATGTGAGTTTACTGGTGTCCCTGAGATTAGAGCGGGATACCCATAAATGATCATTTTTTAACGCTGAAATGGCGAATTTCAGGGGGTAGTTGAGTAGTTAGCAATTTATCTAATTTTCAAGCATCCTAGATCCCTGCTGACTTATAAATGCATTAACTTGAGCCTGAGGTACATCTGTGTCTTTTATAGAAAAACCAAAGTTTGATATCTCATTCTATCTCCCGTTTCAACAAGACAACATATCAAGCATTCCGACAAACATAGATGACTATTGGGACTGGGTATGCACTAACAGCAGCATGGCTGAAGGAAAGTATTCCTGGACACTGCAAACATTCCTACAATTTCGCAAGGCGGGAATACCCTGCAACTTAAAAACAGAAATGCCTAAAAAAGGAATTGTTGTCACTCATAGAGATTTTCTCCCCATCCATCAAATTCCTTATCCTGATTTATTTGTTGTCTGCATCAAACCAGACCGAAAGGCGCACCCATGGGCTCAGCAATATATCACCCAAAACCATTCGGATCCTATTTTACACAAACTGAGTCCAGACAGAGTAAGCAAAGCACTCTCTTGGCCACAGCCCTCTTTGATACCAAGAAATGAAAATAGAGGCACTCTAATAGAAAACATTGCCTACCTCGGCAGGCTAAACAACCTAGAGCCGGAACTCCAAACTGCAGCTTGGAAAGAAGAAATGCACTCCCTGGGCTTTAATTGGCAGTTCATTCCAATGGCAATGTGGAATGACTATAGCAATATTGATGTGACAGTTTCAATTAGAGGGTGGAAACAAACCGAGTCAAAGCAAGACGCCGTCATTGATTGGAACTCTAAGCCGCCCAACAAACTTACCAACTCATGGCTTGCCAATGTCCCCGCCATTGTTGGTGATGAGCCCTCCTTTCAGAGTATCCAGGGGGCTGGCCAGGACTATCTTCTAGCCAGAAATTCTGATGAGCTAAAATCGGCTCTCTTGAGCCTACGAAGTAACCATGACCATTATCGAAACCTTCAGAAGCGGGGAACTACCCGTGCTACAGAATATTCAGTAGCCGCTGTTCAAACCTGCTGGCAAAATCTCATACAAGAGGATATTTTCCATGCGTACGAAAACTGGATGAAATTGAGCCCATTTAAACGCCAATCAATCAATCTCGCTCGCATGTTCCACTACTTTGGGAAAGTAAGGAATTTAATAGACCCACTAGCAGGTGTAACAAGATCACTCCGAAAATAACAACTCGCGAGAGCATCCAAAGACCCTCTACACCTATTTAAGCTCTTCCCCTGATGCAGCAATAGTAGTCAGCAACTCAACTGATTATTGAATCGTATTGCGCATAAAAACCCATAAAACACTGCATTACCGTAGCGTTATATAGGGTATTTTCTCGCTATTTCTAGTATAATCCAGTGCATGCTAATCTCACTGAAATGAAGCACATATCAGCTCACATACTACACTAGCGCTTTAAACTCATATAACACAGAACCTTGCCCACCACACGTACTTACTAAGTACTCACTTCGCCTTGAACAACACTGGACACACAAGCCATTAACCTAGAGTGCTGTAAAGCCTGACTATAATGCTCTAATATCCGCTTACGAGCAGCAATAGAATACCGCTGCCGCAGAGGCTCGTTTTGGTCTATTTGAAGAATCAAATTTGCCAGTTCTGAGCTATTTCCTGGATCAAAAGAGAGGCCAGTCTTGCCCGCATCGATTGTCTCCGTCAATCCCTGCAAAGCCGATACCAAAAGCGGCAGGCCACACGATGCCATTTCTAGTGATGACATAGGGAATGAATCCCAACCAGTGGACGCAATAATTCCAATGTCACATCCTGGTGCGATTTTATCAATATCCTTCCTATACCCACCAAAGGTGACACTATTTTCTGCTCGGGTACCTTCTAGAATTTCCAGGTATTGCCGTTCCTCTCCAGGGCGATTGCCGCATATGAGAAAGTGCCAATCATCCTGGCAATGCATCTCCTTTAATTTAATAGCAGCGTCCATAATAACCCGAACGCCCTTTCTCTCTTCCATGTGGCCGGTATAAAGCGCAACCTTGTGAGTTTTAGGTATATTAAAATTTTCGGCTAAATAGCATTTTGCATTTAGATTGGGTTGAAATCTATCAGTATCAACACCTGTCGGGATAACAACGGTGTTTCTTTGTAAAATACCTCGACCATACACAGCCAACTCCCTCATCGCCTCAGATTCAAAAATAAACAAATCAGGTTTGTTTTTTGCCAATGCAACCTCAATTCTTTTTAGCAACAGTATTAACTTATTGTTAAGGCCGCTGATAGGAGACCCCCAGTAAGATACAATGGTTTTTATGCCGGCAGCCCGCAACATACTACATGTAGGTGATTTTACCTGTAAGTCAAAAACAAGCGCGGAAGTTATGCCGTTGCTTTTTATGTAACTACTAGCTCGCTCAAGCATTTCCTGATTCTGACTCCCCATATCTATCTGAATTACATTATCAAACCCTTTAGGCAAACTCTCAGGCATGCCTGAGTCAAGATCCTTAAATGAAAAATGCACCTTTTCTTGCCCGCCATATAAATCACACGCCACCTTGAAAAACATTTTTTCTAGCGGTGTCATTGCATACCCAGCATTACTTGGTGTATGAAAGATCACAATCATCGCTGACACAGGTTAACTCCAGGTAAATTACACGCCGATATAAAATAAAACACAGCCCCTACTGCCTAGGCTTATTTTAACGCCAACAAAAGCTGCATTGCAGAACAGGTTATTGATAGTGATGAATTATACAGGCATTCTAATTTTCCCGGCTAATCTTATCTAGCTTTGCAATTAAGCCTAGTACGCTTGATTGTATATGAGAAAATATCACCCTAAATCGTGCATGATTCCGCCCATATGGGTCGTAAATTGAAGGCATTGGCGGTTCATCCCACGCACCTAACAAAGTACCTTGGCAACCAATCGCTTGCATCGGCACTTTTAACTCTTTTAAGTGCGAAACTTCCATAACCACCAACAAGTCACTACTATTTAACTTGCCGCTGTCAAACTTACTAGAATATAAAGCACCCATATCATAACCAAACTCTTTAGCTACATTTTTTGCAACTGAGTCAACAATATCACCATTAGGTGCATTCAAGCCCATCGAGATAACTTGCAATTTCTCACATTCAGTTAACGCAATAATTTCAGCAAATGGGCTACGACAAATATTCCCAGAACAGATGAAGACCACCCGTCTAACCCTTTTGAAATCAATATTTCTCGCTTTTTTTAGATGGTATCTTTTCGTGAAATTAGCCACAACTCTTGCTGCTATAGTTCGTTTAATCCCATAGTTCACTTCAATAACGGCCGCTAGATCTCTCCCCTGTACCCTACTAGCGACATAATCCAGTTTACTTAGGATGCTAGACTGATCATTTTTATTTTCTGGGAAGGCTATTCTAGGAATGCAATAGGAATCATCAACAGCCCGATCAAGCTCATTTAATGATAAATATTTACTATGAGTTGAAAAAGCAATTTTAATATCATTCTTTCGCAATAACTGTATATGCTTTTCATTAAAATCACATAGCCGCCCATTGGGATAAATGAATGCTGGTACAGACTTAATGTGCTTATTGACGTCCCGTATTGAACCCTCCAACTCAGCGTACACAGCTTCATCGCTTAAATTACTTAAAATATAATGGTTTTGAGTATGCGGTATAAAATTAACACCATCACCCTCAAGTCTTTTGATATCTTCCCAACTGAAAGGCCTATATTGCTCCGGGGGTAATATGGGCAACTCTACACCAAGGTCAACTTCAAGCTTCGTAATTGTTCCCAATAAAAAAACTAGTGATTCCTGTTTAAGGGACTCACGTATAGCCCTCATCGAGTGCAATCTTACAATAGGGGTATCCATCCTTAATTCTATTGACACACCACATGAGGTTGTATGCGTATACTCACTTCTTTGAGTAGAGTGAAACAAATAACGAATCTTAGCGTCCCATGGCCACATTTTCCCAGATATAAAGTTAGTAATCACACCTATCGAGATAGGGCATTGATGCTTTTGAAAAACAGGCAGCCCTTTGGTTATTTGATCAATATACCCATCATCCATAGTAAACATAACTTTATTTCTTATTGGCGCTCCAGCTCTGTTTACTATGCTAATGAGTTCTTCAATACTCATAAACTCATAGCCATACTCTTTTACAGCGCAAAGGAAATCATCGATAACAGCAGTAGGTACACCATTAACTGCTTCGTTATCAATTCGGTGCAGCATAAAAATGGGCACAACACCTTCCGTCAAGTTTGCAAGAAAAGGCCGAACAAACCTGGAATTTGCAGCATGGATAGCCATTCGTTTCACGCAAGTACCTACTCGATTAGACAAACCTTCCCCCATTCCCACCACTGTAGAGCCTTTAAAAAGGCATTGTTCTAACCTTGAAGCAATAAACCACGTATCACATCATCTCTGCACTATGAATACCCATTTTCAAAATAAGAATGGTAATATAAATCCCTACTAACAGACATACCACCACGAAATCATTTATTACAAAGCTATGACTAACATACTAATATTAGACGGCAACCAGCGCAGCTCTCTAGCAACCGCCAGATCTCTAGGTAAAAAGGGCCATAAGATCTATATTATTGATTCTTTGCCTAAAAGTCTGGCAGGATGCTCGAAATATTGTACGCAGTATATCCAACTGTCCGATATTAGCACTAATCAAGCTAAGTTTATTGAAGAGCTTCAAGCAATTATTTCGAAATATAATATTGAGATAATGATGCCCATGACCGATGTTTCAACCGCAACCATTTTAAAACAACAGGAACAGTTCACCAATATCGGCATTCCAGCGCCCTCGTATGAGTCCTATAACGAGGCCTCCAACAAAAACTCACTATTCAAACTCGCAATAAGTCTGGGCATCCCAATCCCTAAAACAATTTTCATTGGCCATGTCAATGAAATTGACTATAAGCTAAATGAGCTAACCTACCCTATTGTTATCAAACCCTCAAAATCACGCGTACTCGTTAACAACCACTGGCTATCAACGCAAGTCAGTTACGCCCACTCTCTTGACGATTTAAAGAATCAAGTTAAAGAAAGTGAATGGCTTCAATCTTTTCCATTCATGATCCAGGAATACATTCAAGGCGAAGGCCAGGGTATCTTTGCCTTCTATGAACAAGGAAAACCAATAACTTTCTTTGCACATAAACGACTACGTGAAAAACCACCCAGCGGCGGGGTAAGCGTCTTGCGTGAAAGCACCCCTGTAAACCCACGCATGCAGGAGATTTCAAAGAAGCTCCTTGATCATATCGGCTGGCATGGCGCGGCCATGGTTGAGTTCATCGTCAGCAATGATGGCACCCCTTATTTAATAGAAATTAATGGTCGTTTCTGGGGCTCTTTACAATTAAGTATCGATGCAGGGATAGACTTCCCGCACCTTGCTTATTTATTAGCAGCCAACAAACCACTACCCACTAATATTAACTACAGACCTCACATACGCAGCCGATGGCTACTGGGTGATTTAGATCGACTGTATTTAGTATTGAAAGCTGATAAAACCGACTACAGCACATACCAGAAAATTTCTGAGATTATGAAATTTATGAAATTCTTCTCACCTGATACACACTATGAAATAAACAGGCTATCGGACTTCAAACCCTTTATTTATGAAATGAAGAATTATCTCAAAGACGCTGTTAAAGCTCTAAAATAAGAATGTCTCACCTACGCAATACGAACTCTTCACCCAAACCATCAACTGCCACTATCCAGCCCACGCCCTCCACTTGCAATGGATCCATATGGTGCATACCTAACTCATTCCATCCTCCAAGCAAATCAATTTCACTTTCATTAGCAGCCGAAATAATGGGCGTATCTAATAATTTCTCCTCAAATTCAGACGTTGTTAATTTAACAATTTCAGATGCCCAAACCTGATTCCCGTAAGAAGGGTAATCATCTTGTGAAAACCTATACATTTTATCATTGTACCTAATAATCCTTCCACCAGGTCTTGCAATGTTGGGGTCACCATTAATTACTGGCGATTTAGGATGTTTTTTCCACTCACCATCAAGCTGTTCAGAATACCAAAGCTCAAGACGATCATACTTTCCTTTATTTGTCTGCCCGAATAACCAAAATAGACCATCATGCATCACTATCGAAGAGTCCTCTACATATCCTGAAATAAGTTTCTTAACCTTCACCCATTTATGAGGGAATTCATCTAAGTTCGCCTTATATAAGAATACTGCATTTACCTGTGCTGACTCAGGAACCATATAAATATTACCTTCGTGTTCAAAAACATATGGATATGACAGATGAAATGGCTCTTCTAATACTACATTTTTATAATGCCAATCTAACCCATTGTTGCTTTCGGCAACACCAATAACACCCTTCTCTGGATTATTTAATAGAATTTCAAAAAACAAATAGTAAATCCCACTATGTTTAATTAAAAAGGGATCAGCCACAAATCTTGCAGTGACATCTGTAATATCACTTGCAGTAATAATGGGGTTTTCAATGCCTTCTCCACTTATATCGAATGGAGTATCTCCTTTATAAAGACCAATAGCCCAGTTTTTCTCTGCGGTAAACATTACTTTAATAAGGAGTAAAGATGAGAACGCTAGAACGATACCGACAAAAATAATTTTCTTATTCATTTCTCACCCCAGATCAGATTGCACTAACAAAACCGATGCTACCCACGAAAGACACTTCTTTATACTACACATTTATTCATAATAGTCTGCTCGATAATTCAGATTCGACATATAAAAATCAATATTAATTGACAGAGAAAACTAGTCTAAATTATTATAAATAGAACAATATGAGCCGAGCATAGCCCCCATCGTAAATCGTGACTCTACTATTTTCCTGGAATTTTTGATTAATCTTTGTTTCAATTCACTATCTTCTAGCAAATGCAGCAGAGCCTCTTTTAATGCCAGCGAAGAACCTGCCTCACAGATTACTGCGCTGACATCCGCCTCAACCATCTCATTTAGACCACCACAATCAGTCACAATCATTGGGACATCTGAACTCATCGCCTCAATTACAGAAATCGGGCACCCTTCAGATATTGAACTCAACAAAAATAGATCAATGCCGCACAGGAAATCAGCTATATCATCTCGAAAACCTAAGAAGTAAACTGATTTTTCTAAAGCAAGCTCTGCCCGAAGTTCACATAGTTCCTCATAAAGCCTGTTTTCTTTATCCCCTACAATTACAAACTTTATATTTGGTACTTCTTTAACCACTAACGCCACTGCCTGTAAAAGCACATCGTAAGCCTTCGCTTTTCTCACATTACCAACAGATCCAACAATCAGATCATTACGATCAAAACCCAGTTCATCTCTTAACCCATCATTCTTTTCCTGAGAATAAGATTCAATATCAACGCCATTGTAAATAATCGATAACTTTGATTCATTAATCTCTACCCGCTCTTGAAGGCGCTTCAATAGATCTTTTGAAACTAGAACAATACGCCCAGCGAGCTTGTTTACAATAAAGAACTTCGCTGCCAAAAACCGTTCCTCATCAAAATCAACCACGCCGTGAAGAGTAATCGCCACCGGTCTACCCGTTAAAAACCCAGCAACACAGCTATAAACGCTTGATCCCAGCAGATGCGCCTGAATTAGATCAATTTTTTCTTTTCGAATAACTTTAATTAAATTAAATAGATAACCAAGATTAAACGAGCCCTTCGCGTCAATAATATAAGGCTCAAACCCTCGGCGCTTTAATTCATCATAAACCCAACCAGTCCCTCGTATTACCACCACCGATTCGCAGCACTCTGATTGCAACCTGCTCAGCAGCTCAATGAATACAGTTTCTGCCCCGCCAGGGCCCGTGGTATCGATCACATGAAGAATTCTTTTCATATTAACCCCGAAATTCTTGCTTTAAATGAAACCGGATCATGCGAAACATCATCATGTAACAGTATGCGATTCAAAAGTAGGAGGTCTGATTGGACACTATTCCAGCCCTTTCTGGTTGTACATGAATATTGAAATCCTCGTTTTATTACATCAAGCGCCTTGTTATCAAAAGCGCCATTAGGGTAACAAAAACCGCTGACCGTTATATTCAGAAGCGCCTCAAGATCACTTTTACTTCCCAACGTTTCATCCGCTAACAATGCATGGTCGCTAATCTTATCAAGCCTAAAATGCCTTTTTGTATGCGCTCCAAACGATACAAGGCCCGATGCTTTCATTTCTAATAATTGCGCCTCACTCATCATGTGAGTTGAATATGAAATATTACACTCAACATCTGAAAATACAGCCAAACTTTTATATATTTCATCATCTGATTTCTCTTTTAAGCGCGATATAAGTGAATTTACACCCGCCTCATCAAATGAACGTCTGTTATTAATATCAAACTGATGCTGTTCGAACCACTTAAACGCTCCTTTTCCCAAGCCAGTACTTTTCTCGCTATTGATGTAAGTGAGGATACTTGAGACCCGTTCTGGCCAAAAATTCCTATCTGTTCCTATCATTGATGAGACTAAGAATATAGTCGCAGGCACCTTTTCTCGCTTAAGTATAGGATAAGCATATTCATAATTATCGAGCCAACCATCATCAAATGTCAGCGCAACGGCCTTATTTGGAACGGGAAGCCCACTCTTTACCCTGGACACCCAATCATTCAAATCAACGAAATCAAAATTCTCCCGTAAGATTTTTATGTGCATTTCGAGCGTTGCAGGCTGAACGCGCATACCAGGCTGCATCCGCTGAAATTCAGGATGGTTGAGCGGTAGGATCCGGTGGTAACCAAGAATCAATAACGCTGGATCACTACTCCTACGCTCATGCCTTCCGAATTTAGCCACAACATGCTCTAAAGCCCTTTTGATTTTTCGTTTCAACATAAATTAGGTCTTATTTAAAATAATTACTCACCGCCAACTGAAAATTGAGCATACCCCAGTAAAATACGAAATCATACTGACATTGATCTGACTCTAATTCACATATCAAACGACTAACTAAAGAGAATCCTCTTCGACTTCAACAAAAAAATAATCTTTTCTACACCCTCGTCAACCGATAAACGATCCGTATTGATAATTAACTCTGCACTTAGAGGCTCATCAT
>CAYTIZ010000020.1:0-15406 GCA_964437885.1 uncultured Enterobacteriaceae bacterium | reverse complement strand
CTCAGAAGAGACGAGTTTGATTTTTTCGCGCATATTATTTTACCTTAGTTCGCTTTGCTACGAGCTTTAATGTCAGCAAGGACATTTTCGATGCCATCTTTGTCGATAATACGTAAGCCTTTTGTGCTGACGCGCAACCTGACCCAACGGCTCTCACTTTCAATCCAGAATCGTCTAGATTGCAGATTAGGCATAAAACGGCGTTTCGTTTTGTTATTTGCGTGGGAAACGTTGTTACCAGCCATAGGACGTTTGCCCGTTACTTCACATACTCGTGACATGATTCTTCTCGTCGTTCATAATAAAAAAAGAGCGCGGATTGTACATGGATTAAACCCTTAATCCAAGCATTAGCATGATGCTGGCCTGCTTTTGTCGTAATTACCAAAACTTATAATAAACCGCGTTCAGCTAGTGATATCGCATCGCCACTGCCTATAATCAGGTGATCTAGCACCCGTACATCGACTAAACGCAGCGCTTTTTTCAGTTCCTGCGTCAAATTAATATCAGATTGGCTGGGCTCGGCTACGCCAGAGGGGTGATTATGCGACAGAATGACCGCAGCGGCATTATGTTTTAATGCTGCCCGAACCACTTCCCTCGCATGAACCTGAGCGCTATCTATGGTTCCCCTGAAAAGTTCTTCAAAATGGATTAATCGATGACGATTATCAAGATAAAGGCAGGCAAACACCTCATAAGGGTAGGCGCGCAACTTTAAAGTTAGAAATTCACGCGTTTGTTCAGGACTAGTAAACGCATCTCCAATCTCTAATTCTGCTTGTAAGTAACGTCGACCAAGCTCTATAGCGGCTTTTATCTGAACATATTTGACCATGCCAAGGCCTTTTGTCTGACAAAATTGTCTTTGATCGGCATCAATAAGTTGGCGAAGACCTTGAAACTTATCTAATAATTCTCGCGCCAAGCCCGTCGCAGATAAACCTTCGCGGCCGGTTCTAAGGAAAATGGCAAGTATTTCGGCATCAGACAGGGCTGCAGGCCCTTTTTCTAATAGTTTTTCTCTAGGTCTTTCATGGATAGGCCAGTCGGATATGGGCATCTGTAACTCTCCTTGTTACTGTTACTTTTAAATGTATGTAAGCACATGCTTAATATGTACGTTACTTGTAACAATAATAAGGTAAAATCAGAAATATATGTATCAATTAAGTGGAAAACGACTTTTATTAGGTGTGACGGGCGGTATTGCGGCTTATAAAGCTGCTGTATTGCTGCGTTTGTTACAGAAGAATGGCGCGGACGTTCGTGTTGTCATGACGCGTAGTGCCACTGAATTTATAACGCCTTTAAGTTTTCAGGCCCTGTCAGGGAAACCGGTGCATACAGAATTACTGGACTTGGAAACAGAATCAGCAATGGGTCATATTGAATTGGCGAGATGGGCTGATTTGATTTTAATTGCACCAGCAAGCGCAAATTTCATGGCAAGGTATGCGAATGGCTTTGCGGACGATTTATTAAGTACATTATGTCTGGCGGCAGATGCCCCTGTTGCATTAGCTCCGGCTATGAATCAACAGATGTGGTTAAACTCAGCGACACAAGAAAACGTGGAAAAATTAACAACCAGAGGCGTTGCTATTTTTGGGCCTGCTGAAGGACAACAGGCGTGTGGCGAAAATGGACCTGGTCGAATGCTGGAAGCAGAAGAGATCGCGTTACTAACAGCGCTATCATTTGAGACAAATATTCTGACAGGCTCTCGAATACTGGTTACTGCTGGACCTACTCGTGAAGCAATTGACCCCGTGCGATATATAAGTAATCGTAGCTCCGGCAAAATGGGTTATGCGGTGGCGATAGCAGCGATGGAGGCTGGCGCTGATGTTTCTCTTATTTCAGGGCCGGTTAATTTGCCTGAACCGGAAAGAGTTAAAGTAACTAATGTCACTTCTAGTGTAGAGATGCATAGTGCGGTAATGCAAAACATTAGTGATATTGATATTTTTATTTCTGCTGCGGCAGTAGCAGATTACGCTTTGGAAAAAATTTCAGAGCAGAAAATAAAAAAATCCAGTGACTCTTTTGAGTTAAAGTTAAAGAAAAATCCTGATATTCTGTCGGAAGTTGCTGCCATGCAAAACTCGCCTTTTTCAGTTGGTTTTGCTGCAGAAACTGAAGATCTTGAATTAAATGCGCAATCAAAATTGCGCTCTAAAAAACTGGACATGATTGCAGCAAACCTGGTGGGAGATGAGCGAGGTTTTGATGTTGAAACGAATGCATTGACTGTATTTTGGAAAACAGGACAAAAACAATTACAACAAGCGCCAAAAACCAGGTTGGCAAAAAAATTAATAACTCTTATTGCTGATCAATATAATGGAAAAAATACAAATAAAACTCATTGATGAGCGCTTGGGAAATAAATTTCCTATACCAAATTATGCTACTAAAGGTTCTGCCGGTTTGGATATCTGTGCTTGTATTAACGAAGCTTTGACTATAAAGCCCTCTGAAACAATATTAATACCTGCTGGTTTTGCTCTTCATATTGCGGACAAGGCCTACGCTGCCGTGTTGTTGCCACGCTCTGGTCTTGGTCATAAACATGGCATTGTTTTGGGAAATTTGACGGGTTTAATTGACTCGGATTATCAAGGGGAAATTTTTGTTTCTTGTTGGAATAGAAGCGAAACGTCATACACGATAAATCCTGGAGACAGGATTGCGCAATTGGTGATAGTGCCGGTAGTGCAGGCGAATTTTGAGTTCGTCGATTCATTTACTGAGACAATAAGAGGCGCGGGAGGCTTTGGTCATACAGGCGTGTCTCAGGATTCAAGGGAGAATGTTAATGGTTGATGGGCCAGTTACTAATCGTCGGTTTAGCCGACGAATTATCAGAAAGGCAGTTACTATATCTGCAAGTGTTCTGGTTCTTTTTGTTGTTGTCGGCGGCGGTTGGGCGCTGTACTCAAAAAATGTTGCTGATTCAGAAAAGGCCAATCGTGAAGCTAACGAAACTATGGCGCGTAATATTGCGGCACAAGTACAAAAAAACCTGGGTGAGGTAAAGGCAAAACTTTCTGTTTTAGCCAAAGATCAGCAAACTATTTCCTTGTTTGAAGAAGGGGCTGATGACGCAGCATTACTTGCTGCAGCAGAAGAAAAACAATCTTTATTCGAACTAGCTTTAAAGCTACGTTTTTTAAAACCAGACTCATATGAGATTGATAGCATTTCAGTGCCGCCGCTTAGCTATGCTTCACTAGATATGCTTAAGAAAGCAGAAATAACGAGTCAGGTAAATTCAGAAGTTCATATGTTCGGAACACCAAATCAACATATTGTCATTATCGAGCGCGTTGTTAATAGTGCTTTTGAACTAATTGGTCTCTTGCATTTGAGTCTGGACGTTAGTTTTTTTGATGGCGTTGCGAAAGATATCGCCTTAGATAATGGTTACGCGGAACTAACACAACGAGGATCGGGTAAAACATTAATTTTAACAAAAACAGGTAGTGGCGGAGCAAGACAAGGCGAAGCGACAACGGTCAGCGTAAATGACACGCGCTGGATAATTGCTTATTGGCCAGGCGATGATGAAGCAGTAATAACAAATGACGGAGCTTCCTCACCAGGTATGCCCATCATACTCATTGTGATCGTATTCTTACTCATAGGCGGCGGTGTTTATTTTGCCATGAAGAAAAAAGGCTCATCTTCAGAAGCTGCAGAAGATGACTTGATTATATATCAAGGTGCCGTTCTCGCTATTGCCGAAGGCGCACATCCCGGTGTCGAACATATGATTCCGCATTTGCCAAAAGGCGAGCGAATTACAGCTAATTTAAAACCTGTCTCACAAGGGATGACGGGCGATGATGTTACTATGATGGCCGGATCTCTATCTGAATCGGAAGCAGTTACAGAAGCTATTGACGAAGAACCAGCGCCATCAGATCAAAACGAAACAGAAAAGAAAGATGAGCGATTACAAATAGCACCGGTTATTTTTCGAGCTTATGACATCCGCGGTGTCGTTGATGAAAATTTAACTGAAAAAGCAGTTTATGAAATTGGCAAAGCAATTGGCACAATAGCGCATGAACAAGGTCAGCAAGGTATTGTTGTTGCACGTGATGGCCGAGTCTCCAGCCCTATGCTTGGCGAAGCATTAATAAAAGGTTTACGCAGTACTGGGCGTGATGTGATTGATATAGGCATGGTTCCTACGCCGGTGTTATATTTTGCAACATACCACCTTGAAACCAATAGTGGCATCATGATTACTGGAAGTCATAATGCGCCAGAATATAATGGCCTCAAAATTATGTTGGCCGACAAGACGCTAAGCGGTGATGATATTAAGGAAATTCAGAGTCGTACTGTTACTGGTGAATATACAAGTGGACAGGGGAGCCTTCGTCACGCTGATATTTCTGCAGACTATGTTCGACGAATCTCGGAAGACATTCCTGTTGCACTAGGTTCTTCATTAAAAATTGTTGTTGATTGTGGCAATGGCGTGGCTGGCACATTGGCGCCTCAATTACTTAATGCTATCGGTCATGACGTCATTGAAATGTATTGCGACATTGATGGGAGTTTTCCTAACCATCATCCTGATCCCAGTGATCCTGCAAACTTGCAAGAGCTTATTGAGAGAGTTAAAACTGAAGGCGCCGATGTTGGTTTCGCCTTTGATGGCGATGGTGATCGTCTGGGCGTGGTTGATGCGGAAGGCAATATCATTTATCCAGATCGGCAACTTATGTTATTGGCTAAAGATGTTCTTTCGCGCAATCAAGGCGCGAAGATTATTTTTGATGTTAAGTGTAGTCGCTATTTGAAATCAATTATAGAAACTAATGGCGGTGAGCCATTGATGTGGAAAACGGGGCATTCATTTATTAAAAACAAGATGAAGGAAGTCGATGCGCCTCTGGCTGGCGAGATGAGTGGCCATATCTTTTTTAAAGAACGTTGGTATGGTTTTGATGATGCCCTGTATACCTCGGCACGCCTTATCGAGATATTTACCAATGCTAAAGCAACGCCAACAGAATTATTTGCTGAACTTCCTGAAGGATTTTCAACGCCAGAACTACGAATGCCTTTAAGCGAAGATGAGCATGTTGGTTTTATGGAAGAGCTTATAGAAAAAATGGAGGTGTCTAATGCGGATATTATTGATATTGATGGTTTGCGAATTGAATATAGTGATGGCTGGGGATTAGTTCGACCCTCAAACACATCACCCTATATTATTTTAAGATTTGAAGGAGAAAGCGAAGCGGTGCTTGATCGTATTAAATCAGAATTTCGGGTGGCAATTCAGCTTGTCAAAGCTGATGCTGAATTACCATTTTAATTTTTCAAACTTATTATCTTTTAAATATCATGAGTAGTTCCGATGCAGTCAGGTTTATCACATAGAAACAACAATGTCAGATTCAGATAAGAAGCCAGCTTATATCGCTGAAGTTTTAACAGAAGCCTTACCTTATATACGAAGATTCAGAGGTAAAACTATTGTTATCAAATATGGCGGAAATGCCATGTCTGATGATCGACTAAAATCCGGTTTTGCGCGAGATGTTGTGTTGATGAAACTGGTTGGGATGAACCCGGTGCTGGTGCATGGTGGTGGGCCACAAATAGGCGCTCAGTTAGAGAAGTTGGGCAAAGAATCTAAATTTATTGAAGGCATGCGAGTGACTGATAGCGAAACCATGGATATCGTTGAAATGGTTTTAGGCGGGTTGGTTAATAAAGAGATTGTTAATCTTATCAACCGTCATGGTGGTAACGCAGTTGGTTTAAGCGGAAAGGATGGCGGATTAATTCGAGCCAGGAAACTGGAAATAAAGCGAAGTAGTCCAGAATATGAAACGCCTGAAATAATTGATATAGGTCATGTTGGTGAAGTCGATAGCATTGATACCGCTGTCGTTGATATGTTGATGCAGGGTGACTTTATTCCTGTCATTGCGCCTATCGGCGTCGATGAATCCGGTCAATCATATAATATCAACGCGGATCTTGTCGCAGGAAAGATGGCAGAAGTATTGAGTGCTGAAAAATTGATTATGTTAACTAATGCCGCCGGTTTGCTTGATGCTGGCGGTAAGGTCTTGACCGGCTTGTCAGCTGAAGAGGTTGATAATTTAATAGAACAGGGCGTCATTCATGGCGGCATGTTGCCGAAGATACGTTCTGCTTTGGACGCAGTACATGCTGGAGTTAAAACATCACACATTATTGATGGTCGTGTTGAACATGCTGTCTTACTGGAGATACTGACCGATGTAGGCGTAGGAACTTTAATTCATGGGCGTAAAACACATCAACCTAAATAAGAATATTGCAATGACGACAAATACGAAACTAAATAGACGACAACAAATTCTGGAAGTATTGGCTAGCGAGCTGGAAACAAATCCGGGCTGTCGTATCACAACAGCGAGTCTAGCCCGTGCTGTTGGTGTTTCAGAAGCGGCCTTATATCGACATTTTGCAAGTAAGGCAAAAATGTTTGAGGCTTTAATTGATTTTTCTGAAGAATCTATTTTTGGATTAATTAACAAGATTGTTAGTAATGAAACTAATGTAATAGTACGTTGTGAAAAGATTATTCAGTTGATGTTAGGGTTTTCCGAAAAAAACCCGGGTATAACGCGCATTTTAATTGGAGACGCATTGTTGGGAGAGAATGAACGTCTGCATGCTCGTGTTACGCAGTTTTTCGAACGCCTTGAAACACAATTACGACAGATATTACGCGAAGCTAATCTGAGTGACGGCCCAAGAGCAATCAGCAATATGGAAGCAGCAGCCAATCAAATGTTAACTTACATGGAAGGCAAACTATCACAGTTTGTTCGTAGTTCATTCACAAAAAAACCCACTGAACATTGGGATGATCAGTGGGTGGCATTAAAAAAAGGTTTGTTCAGGTAGTTACTTTATTCCTTTGAGTTTTTTAAAGTGTGTGATGTCTTTAGCATGAGCTTCTTTAATTTCTTCTTGTTCAATACGCTTCCCTTCTATAAATGCATTGTTGTTCTTTAATTGTCGATTTAGTGACTCAATATCTTTAAGCAGGGCTTCAGAAGGTGTTTCGCCCGCTCTTTCTGCCCTGGCCGCCTTTTGGATACGTTTATCAAGGTCATATTGTATTTTTTCACTTCGAGACTTAGTTAGCTTTATTGCTGCCTCTAATGCCGTTATGCGTTCGTCTCGTGCTCTTTCGATATCTTCAACATTACTAAAAGTCTGAAGCAGAATATCGTCCTTTTTCTTTTGTATCGCCATCTTACGATCTTCTTCCTCTGCAATTTTATCCAGACGTCTTTGTTCAGCCAATTCTTCATCTGTTTTGGCACGTTCAGTTTCTTTTCTAACTACGCCGCTTTTACCCAGTTCCTGATGGCTTTTTTGTGCATATTCAGGCGGAATCTTATTGCCACATTCTCTTACGCCTTCATCATTGGTCCAGCACTTCACTCTTGCCTGAACGGAAGCAGAGAGGGCAAGCCCGGTTAGAGCAAATATAATGATAAACGTACTAAATAATTGTTTTCTCACAGCGTATTCTCCTGACCGTGTTTTATTGTATTTTCTGTCCGTGAGTATATACCCATGATACTTAAAAATGCACATCCATAGCATGCCCGTTTTCATGCATGACGGCGTCGCCTAAAGCGCCTACTGTTGGTGCTCCTCTTTGCAGGGAGTGACCATGCGGCATCGTCGCGTCTTGCCTACACGGATGTAGGTACTTAGCTTGCGTCTGGAACAAGCAAGTTGTGCCCTGAATAAAAACGGACATACTCTGAACACTGCATTTCCAAGTATCATAGGTATAGTACGCCCCACGTTTCAAATCATGCCTTAGCTGCACCATATTGCATTTCATAAGCATTTATAGCATCAAGATGCTCTTGCATTTCGCCATGCTCAGCTAAATAAGTAATGATGTGCTCCAGGCTGACAATACTTATGACCTTAATTTTATGCAGTTGTTCCACTTCCTGTATGGCCGATTGCTCGCCTAAGCCGCGTTCTTGTCTATCAACAGCAATAACAGCACCAGCGGTTTCGCCCCCTTTTTCATCAATAATTTCGATAGATTCACGAATTGATGTTCCGGCAGAGATAACATCATCAATAATCAAGACGCGACCATCAATATCCGCGCCGAAAGTAATGCCGCCTTCGCCATGATCCTTAATTTCTTTTCGGTTAAAGCAAAACGGGTAATTGGTTTGGTGAACTTCCTGAAAAGCAATTGCCATTGTTGAAGCCAGAGGGATTCCTTTGTAAGCTGGGCCATAAATCATGTCGAATTCCATGCCGGAATGCTTAACTGCTTGAGCATAATACTGCCCCAATTTTGTCAGGCTTTTACCGTCATTAAATAAACCGCTATTAAAAAAATAAGGGCTGACTCGGCCTGATTTTAATTTGAATTCGCCAAAACATAACACCTGTTTTTCAATTGCAAACTCTATAAATTCTTTTTGATACTGTTCCATTAATATTCCTGTAATATTTATTGTCGTTATTTCGGATACTTCTATCGGTCTTCGTTCGGTAATTGCTCGACTGCTTGCTCCAGGGCAGTTCTAACACCTACATCCATATAGTCGTATGATACAGTGCAAAATAAATCGGGGGTAGTAGTGAAAGTCATTAGTGTAAACGTCAACGGCATTCGTGCCGCACATCGAAAAGGTTTTTTTGATTGGATACAAAAAGAAAAAGCTGATGTCATTTGTATACAAGAAACCAAAGCACAAATAGATCAATTGGTTGACGAAATACTTCAACCCAAGGGTTACCATGCTTGTTTTAATGATGCTGTAAAAAAAGGTTATAGCGGCACAGCAATTTATAGTAAGAAAAAGCCCGATAAAATAACAAATAAGCTCGGATGGGAAGTAGCCGATACCGAAGGTCGTTACCTACAAGCAGATTTTGGCAAACTAAGTGTCGTGTCGTTATACCTTCCTTCGGGTTCTTCAAAAGAAGAACGACAACTACTCAAATATGAATTTTTAGATCAATTCAATCCCATCCTGAAAAAAATGCGTCGTCAAAGACGCGAGTACATTATTTGTGGTGATTGGAATATAGCGCATAAAGAAATTGATCTTAAGAACTGGAAAGGGAATCAGAAGAACTCCGGTTTTTTACCAGAGGAGCGCGCATGGATGGATCAATTATTTAATAAGGTCGGAATGGTTGATTCATTCCGTGTTATTAATCAGGAGCCAGATCAATATACATGGTGGTCAAACCGTGGGCAGGCCTGGGCGAAAAATGTCGGATGGCGGATTGATTATCAGATTGTTACTCCTGGATTGAAGGATAAAATTAAATCAGTGTCGATTTATAAAAATGAACGGTTTTCGGATCATGCGCCTTTAATAACTAATTATGATCTGGAATTTTGATTCCCTTCACTATAGCTCGATGAATATGGAATAATTAAAGAAATAGGTCTATTCTGAAGCACTAGCCAATGGTTATTTAATAATATAGTTAACGGTCAATACGGAACGGAAATCGAGGCAGCACATGAAAGATAACGAAATAAAAAATATGAGTGTTAACGAGAGAATAAAAGTGATGGAAGCATTATGGAGTTCCTTTATATCTGAGGATACTTCAGTCGAATCACCAGAATGGCATGGTGATATTTTAGCGGGTCGAAAGGAAAAGATAGAAGCGGGGAAAGCAAACTTCATTTCTCTAGACAAGCTAAAAGAATACTATAGTGCAAAGAATTAATGATATCGTCATATTAGAAGATGCCGCTGAAGACATGGTTGATGGTCGTAATTTTTACGAAGATTTGGAAGTTGGTCTCGGTAGCTATTTTTGGGATAGCATTATCTCTGATATTGAATCACTAATAATTTATGCTGGCGTGCATCAGCGTTACTTTGGTCTTTTTAGACTCCTTTCTCAGCGGTTTCCATACTCTATCTATTATGAAGTCTCGGAAGCTGTTGCATATGTTATTGCAGTATTACCTGTAAGGAGTGATCCAGCAGGGATTAAACAAAAAATTAAAGATAGAAGTTAGTAAGGTCATATGTCGGAAACAAAATTCCGTTGATCACGGATTATGATTTGAAGATATGCTTTTTAAGTTTATTTTTTTGAGTAGAGATAATTTTTTTCAACATTGTTTTTCGCCTGACGACGAGTCACTTTCTCTTGCGTGCTCAAGAGAAAGTAACCAAAGAGAAGAGCACCCTGTTGCATTGGCCTAACGGCTACCCTCGTCGGCGTGCTGTTATTCGGGTCGCGCATACATTCGTCCCTGAATGAATGCGCTCAATTGTGCGTCCATGCACAATTGTCCCGATAACATCTCGCCTCCTCGGCAAAGCACAACGGGAGAACGAATCCAAACATCGCTCCTGTAAATTCAATGTGATAATCTATGTTTAACGTGCTAAGCCGATTCCATATAACATACTGTTAGGCAACGAAAATAATATGAAAATATCATTTAAATGGATAATCCCTTTCATTTTTTTATTGTCAGTCGCAGGAGGTATAGGAAAGGCGTGGGACACCTCTAATTTCTTATCCATATTTCTAATTACAACAGGAGTCCATTTTGCATTATATCTTTCTATGGCAAGTAGTTTTTGGGCTGGACAAAAAATATATGAACGGCTAATTTATAAAGGTCAGAATGAAAATATTTCTCTTTTTACAGCAGCTGCATGTATGATCTTGTTGTTTTTAATATTTTTGGCTTTATTGCATTTAATACCAGGTTTTGGAGAAGAAATAAGTGCTTTCTTTAGTCGGGCATCCCAATATTAATTGCCTAACAAATCATTCGAGTTCGACGCGCGAAAAGCGCGCGCGTCTCAATTCAAACGTTAGCTTTTTGATCATGGGAAGTGAAGAATGAAATTAGAAGTTGGTGAAAATAATTTTGAGTTCCTTCAGGTCCCATTAGAATTTGAAGCAGGTTCGTATAAGAATGTCTTTAGTAACAAAAATAACAAAACCGTTTCTGAGACATTGGAGCACAAACGATATGCAAAACTCTCGAAACTGATCGAGGCAAGCTATCTAAGCTCTATTGAAAAACCATTAGGTTTGTTTCTATCAGAGTTGAAATCTTCAGGAGATGATTTTTACAAACGGTTTCTGAATAAGTACGGAGATATGGAGTACTCGATTTTTAGAATTTCCACATCTGAACTTCTTAACTGTAAAGGTATATACGCGTATCTAGCCGGAGATAAACTCAAATACATTGGCCGCTGCAAAGATTCGATGAGAAAGCGTATAAACCAGGGCTATGGCAAAATTCATCCAAAAAATTGTTATCTTGATGGACAAGCAACGAACTGCCATCTAAATGCCAGAATCACCACAGAAAACGACAATATCTCCTTGTGGCTGCATAAGATGGACTCAGAAACTGAGATCGAGATACTAGAAAGAAACCTTATTCGTTCATATAACCCAGAATGGAATATTCAAAGAGGATAAATAATATGGATGCTACTCTCATAGAAGAATTCGACGCCGCAATGATGGGTATTTACCAGCGAGCATTGGCAGAAGCAAACTACAAAGCAACCATTTTTCAAAGAATGTTGCATGAGCATCGTGGCCTCGAAACAGCTCGAAGGTTAATACATTCCTCTAAAGTATCAGCTGGCTATACTTCACTGTGGGAGCTAGGGCACTTGGACTTAACGGTCGAAGCGCTAATTATAGATAACGAGAAATGGCACCCACTATTTACTGATGACGAAATTGCAATTTGTAAAAATAGGCTAAAAGACTACGAATATGTGAGCAAACAAAGCTAAAAAAGCTTCAATTTCACTCCGACCTTTGGCCTCCGTTGGACGCTACGCTTCGTTAGTTCTTATTGGTCCCGCAAAAAAGTTTTGTACATGGGTGTACTTATGCTGCGATCGCATGGATGCGAAAGAGCAGCGGACTCGCTATCAAGCGAAATAAAATCTTTAATAAATTGAAGATGCATCAAGTTTACTCTTCTCCTGATAACTCTTTAAACCACTCCGGCAACGCCTTCGGTTCTTTAATCAAAATTTTTTTATCTCTATGCGTTTGCCCACTGATTAATACAACGTTACTTTTAGTAACATTAAATTCCTTAGCAAGATAAGAAACAATTTCTTTGTTCGCTTTATTGTCAACTGGCGGAGATTTGATTTTTAATTTTAACATATCACCGTGGATGCCGGTGATGCAGTTTTCTTTCGCGCGGGCTTGTACATGTAGCTTGAGTAGAAGGTCTTTGCTCTGCCATTGATAAAATGACATGGATATAAACTATATTGCGAGTTGTCTACCAAGGTCCATCAAAGGTGAAACTAATAGAATGATTAATAGTTGCAAGCCGATGATGACAAGCATCGGGGAGAAGTCAAAACCTCCGGCTGAGGGTATAAGTCGACGAGCAGGTTTTAATATTGGCTCGCTTAGTTGATACATGATTACCGTGACAGAATGCGCCGGGATTAACCCAGCTGATAACAATCTGAACAATAATAATAAACAGGTATACGTAGATAACTGCTTTTAGTAGATAAGCAATAGTCAGAATAAATAATCCCATTGGTGACGGGATGTGCCCACTGACAATGAGTGAAATTAAAATGATTTCCAGTCCTTGAATAAAGAATAATAAAATTATAGATGGCCAATCGATGCCAAAGTAACCGGGGACTAAACGGCGTAAAGGTTTTATTGCCGGGTTAGTTATTTTAACTAAAAACTGGGATAAAGGATTGTAAAAATCTGCGCGTACTCTTGCTAATAAATAGCGTAATAAAACAACAAGGATATAAAGACCAAAAATGATTTCGATCAGAAAAACAGCAGCTTGTATAAAGTAACCTCCACTCATATCTATTTACCAAATGATCGTGATAATTCAATGGAACGTTGCTTTGCTGCTTTCATCGCCCTATGCACTAACTCATCCATTTTACCTTGTATAAACATATTTAAGGCTTGTTCGGTTGTGCCGCCGGGAGATGTTACCTGTTTGCGTAGTGCCGCCGGGTCGGACGAAGATAGTAGTGCCATTTTCGATGCTCCTACTGCGGTTTCAATGGTAAGTAGTCTTGCATGCTCTTCGTTTAATCCTAGTTCTATTGCTGCTTTTTCTATTGCTTCCATGAAGTAGAAAAAATAGGCCGGGCCACTGCCGGATAATGCGGTGACAGCGTCCATTTGCTCTTCTGTTTCCAGCCAGATTGCTGTGCCAACAGATCGCATCATTGCTTCAGCTGTATTTTTTTGTGTTTCGGAAGCATGTTTATTGGCGAATAAAGCGGCTGCCCCTGCCTGAATTAACGCGGGTGTATTGGGCATGACTCTAATTACTGCAGCAGGCCCACCTAGCCACTCTGTGATTGAATCAAGCGTTACTCCGGCAGCGATGGAAATAATTAATTTAGATGTTCCATTAACAGAGTCTGCAATTCCGCTAACAACGTTATGCATTGCTTGTGGCTTTACTGCCAGCAGGATTACATCAGCTTTAGCGATAGCTTCGTTATTGCTCTTAAGCGTAGAGATTTTGAATTGTTCGGTAATGGAATGTCGCTGATCATCGTCAGGATCAGAAGCAAGCAGTTGTTCGGGTTTTATGCCATTAGCGATTAAGCCGCCAATTAAACTTCGCGACATATTGCCGCAGCCAATAAACGCTATCGTGCAGTTTTCCATATTTAAGATATATATTAAGTGTTAAAAGTGAAAAGTATAACGGTGTAAAAATAAAATATCAGGGCTTCCTATGTGTAATTCAAGAGTATTTGCCTAATTTGATAGTCCTATTTTATGAAATAGTTAAAACGCTGTTATTACGCTTCACTCTCAACATTTCACGTATTATTACGTGATCCAAAAATAGCCGTGCCTATCCGTACAATAGTGGCTCCTTCTGCAATAGCAGCTCGCATATCCTGAGTTGTGCCTATAGATAGTGTATCCAGCTCAGGTCTATTTTGAGTTAGCCTAAGTTGATTTAAATCGTGTAATTTCTTCTTTAATTGAGAAAAAGCATGTCTTTGCTCGTCAAAATCATTAGTGGGCGCAGGTAACGACATCAAGCCACGTACTTTTAAGCGCTTAAACTGGTTAATTTCGTTAATAAAGTCTGCAGCATCATCGATAGGAATGCCTGATTTGCTGTCTTCTCCACTAATATTGATTTGAACGCATATATTTAAAGGTGTTGAATTTTCAGCTCGCATTTCGTTCAAGCGGCGGGCTATTTTGATTCGGCCAACGGTGTGAGCCCAATCGAAGTGACTGGCAATTTGTTTGGTCTTATTTGACTGAATAGGGCCGATAAAATGCCAGATTATGTCAGATCGGTTAATGGCACCTATTTTTTCAATGGCCTCCTGACAATAATTCTCGCCAAAATGGCGTTGGCCTGCATCTATGGTCGTCACGATTTCGGCTATGCTTTGTGTTTTGCTAACGGCTAATAAGCATACAGAGCCTTCATCACGATGAAATTGCGTTTCAGCAGCGCTAATCTCATTGCGTATTTGGGTTAGTTTGTCAGTGATTTTCATAAAAAGACGCTATTATAAGTAGTCTATAATTTAAAATATCAGTAAGATTAACAACAGTATGCGGGAGAAATAAACGATAACCTCAGTTTATCGATTTCGCCCTCTTTGCAAGTAAAAAAAACAGAGAATAATATTGCAACATGCATAGTCATCTATGTCATTACCTAAATGGGAGAGATAAATGGATATTGGTGAACTTTTAGCCTTCGGTGTTAAAAATGGTAGTTCGGATCTGCATTTATCTGCAGGGGAGCCCCCAATGATTCGTGTTGATGGTGATATGCGTCGTATCAACGTCCCAACCATGGATCATAAGGAAGTTCATGATCTGGTGTATGACATCATGAATGACAAACAGCGCAAGGATTATGAAGAATTTCTGGAATGTGACTTTTCTTTCGAAATTCCTGGTCTGGCGCGTTTTCGTGTTAATGCCTTTAATCAGAATCGTGGTGCAGGCGCTGTGTTTCGAACGATTCCTTCCGAGATCCTTTCTCTCGAACAACTTGGCGCACCCAAAATATTTGAAGAAATTTCAGATACCCCTCGCGGTGTTGTTCTGGTAACGGGTCCTACAGGTTCCGGTAAATCAACGACATTAGCGGCAATGGTGAACCACAAAAATGAAACCGAATATGGTCATATTTTGACGGTAGAAGATCCAATTGAATTTGTGCATGTCAGTAAAAAGTGTTTGATTAACCAACGTGAAGTCCATCGTGACACGCTCGGGTTTAATGAAGCTTTACGCTCAGCCTTACGCGAAGATCCAGATGTTATTCTGGTGGGTGAAATGCGTGATCTTGAAACAATCCGGCTAGCAC
>CAYTIZ010000019.1:0-15652 GCA_964437885.1 uncultured Enterobacteriaceae bacterium | reverse complement strand
TTTACTCTATTTCAACAAGGGAACTAGCCTCGCGCTTTAATTCTCGTAAACTTGCAAAATATTTATCAGATTCGTGCATGGGCTTAATTAAAACCTGTATTTAAGTAGTATTACAAATTATACCAAAGAGATGAGTGTGATATGTCTAAATTAACGCATTTTAACGAAGAAGGCGCTGTTCATATGGTCGATATCGGTGACAAATCAGTAACACACCGTATTGCCATAGCCAGCGGCTCTATCAGTATGCAAGCTGAAACATTATCTTTAATTAAAGAAGGCGGGCACAAAAAAGGCGATGTTTTAGGGATCGCTCGTACTGCCGGAATTATGGGCGCAAAGAAAACATCTGAACTTATCCCACTTTGTCATCCGATTTCGCTTACGCATATTAATATTGATTTAAATATTGAAGAGAATAGTTCATCGATTTACTGCGAATGTCGTGCAGAAACTGATGGCAAGACTGGCGTGGAAATGGAAGCTCTTACCGCTGTTCAGGTGACGCTCTTAACGATCTATGACATGTGTAAAGCTGTTGATCGAGGCATGGTTATTTCAAATATCCAATTACTGAAAAAATCAGGCGGTAAGTCTGGAACTTGGGAAAGATAAAATAAGTATCCCGAGTATGGCAACTTCTGACAACCATCTTACTGGTATTTTCAGACCTCAAAATGAAATCCGCAATGCTTTAAAAAAAGGTCATTTTTTCTGGACGATTGAATTTGTAGCATCTTCAGAACAATTACTAGAAGATAATCTGGTTACTGTAGACTCGTTTGTCAGAGAACTTGCCAGACGACCAGAAGTAGCTGGTTTTACCGTGACTGACCGTGTTCATTCAGACAACGATCCAAACCCGGTTATGATGGCGCAACACATCCGTGATCATAGTGGTACCCAACCACTGGTACATTGGTCTGGTAAAGACAGAACGCTTTCTGATCTTGAAACATCGCTAGCTCAAATGAAAGGAGCCGGATTGGAGAATATGCTTCTGCTAACGGGTGATAAACTCCAAACACCTCCATGTGATCGACGTCCACGATATCTCGAGTCTGTTGCAGCTATTCAATTTGTAAAAACCAGAATGCCGGATATTCTTATAGCTTCTGCTCTTAATCCCTTCAAATATCACGAAGACGAAGCTATGGCGCAATACCTGAAGCTGGGGAAAAAGATTGCTGCCGGAACTGATTATATTATTACTCAAATTGGCTTTGATATTAAAAAATTTGAAGAAGCCCTG
Organism: uncultured Enterobacteriaceae bacterium; assembly: GCA_964437885.1. Classification (GTDB taxonomy): domain Bacteria; phylum Pseudomonadota; class Gammaproteobacteria; order Eutrophobiales; family Eutrophobiaceae; genus UBA7359. Next base: position 14,400 of record CAYTIZ010000019.1, on the reverse strand, counting down.
TTCTGGATGGACACACGCGATTATCGCGTGCCTATGGTCGCCAATGTTATGGCTTTAACTGCCGCCCGTTCCAGATTCATTCGACAACATCAACTTGCCGGTGTCACCATTAGTGATTCCTATCACGAGTTCTTACAAAAAGAAGCTGAATTATTTCCAGAACAAGCGCCCGCACGCGTATTGAGAAGAACTGCTTTATTAATATTAGGCCTGAGAATGCTAGGCTATTCTGGCGTTCAACTCACTGCTATTCATACTGTTGAACAGCTTATAACTTTACATAATCAGATCGATTATCTTGCTAAAAAATACCCTGACAGAGTTAGTTGGAACAAAGCATGGCAAGAATCTTTTACCTTGCCTAAAGGTTTTCAGGCTGATCCTGTCCCACAAAATGCCTGGTACATGTCTAGTCATATGGTTAATCGTCCAAGTAGTCATGCGCCTGTAAAAGATAAGATTAAATATCGCAGCATGAAATGGATGCATGGTTTCCTATTTGATAATGGACTCGGTGCAAAAGTATTAGGCAAGCTGGTCAAAAATATAGAACGACATAGTAAAACTGATCACTGGCTGGAACGTTTCGAAAGACTAATTAAGTCACCGCTGTTTGGTTGTGAAACCTGTGGCATGTGTCGTCTAGCCGCAACTCAATATATCTGTCCTGAAACCTGCCCTAAAGGACTTGCCAACGGTGCCTGTGGTGGCACAAACAGAAATATCTGTGAATTCGGTGATCGCGAATGTATACACAGTCGTAAATATCGCATCGCTAAAGATGCAAATATACTTAATCAATTAGAACAGTGGCTAATAAAGTCTGTTGAGGAAAATAATAGAGGCACTTCTTCATGGCCTCCTCATTTTCGTGGTGAAAACCCTATGACTAATGAGAATAATTTAGATAATAGAGATTAGTCATATTTAATATATTTAAAACGCTGATCATCTGGCGTTCCTTCCAGTGCACTGCCCTCTACTGCGCCTGGTTGCCATTGAATAACTTCTTCAATCTTTTTCGCCAACTCAAAATCTTTATTCGTCACACCTTTGGCAGCATGATTCACCAACTTTACAATAACAAAGGCATAGGAAACAGTGAGATCAGGATGATGCCAAGCGGCTTCGGCAAGGTGGCCAACGGTATTCACCACCATCAAGGTTCCTTTCCAGCCACTGGTTTTATATTTACGTCTGATCCAGCCACCTTCAAAATACCAATCAGGTAATTCTTCTTTTAGACGTGCTTCTATTTCTTCCTCGGAATAGGTTTCGTCTTTCTCTTTTTTACGCCATTGAGCCATTATTTATTACCTTAAATGCTTGCTTCTTTATACTCTCTATCATCATAGTTGATATCTTTTGAATATGGGATGGCATCACGAATTTTTTTGATTTGTTCCGTATTAATTGTCTTTATTCTGTCATTTCCTGAACAAAGTGCGCCTCGAAATCCAAGATAATCAGGAGTCAATGCGAGTAATGACTCTATATCATCAAATTGAAGCGAGCCGGCAAGCCCCGCTAACAGGTTAAATTCTTTTGCTATTTCTACAAAGTCTTGTAATTCAACATCATCTAATATCATTCGCAGGTTTTTACCTTTCTTCTCTTTGGTATCCAGCATGATTCCAACTATGCCACTTTGTAAAAGTGGGCATATTGATTCTTTACCTTGATAATTTTCAGCAAAAACAACAATCACCAGCTTAATACCTTTGTTTGCTGCATTTGCAATTGTTTTAACAAAATAATCGGATGGTTGATGATCAAATAATCCAACTTTTACATAATCAACACCTGTTTTAGCCATATCAACAATATAATCTAAAAGTTTTGGATCATTCGGTTTGATATCTCCGATAGTAGCACTGCTTAGAATTTCGCCATTGTTCATTTGAACAATTTCTTTAACAGCATTTATTTCAAGCGCACCCAATGCACCTTCGTGCGGATTTTTAATATCAATAATATCCACGTCTGCATCAAGTACGACTTCAGCTTCGGCGACTGAATTAACGCTGGCTAACATTCCAGTCATACTGTTTCACTCTTTTTAGATTCTTGATGAAAACTTTCAATTTTATCCATTAACCATTGCCAGGCGATCTTTTCATTTTCACCTGCGGTTTTATCGATGGCTATCGTCAAATAATCTAATTCCTGTTTAATTTTTTCTTCTGACAACATCTTTAAGCGACTAACAAGGATGGCTGTTTCCAGGACGGCGGCTTGTGCACGATTAAAACCTTTAAAGGGTGCATGCGTGACTTCATGCACTGGCTTTAAATAAAAACGTGGGCGTATTTCGTCATCTTCAAACGATTCCAGTTCAAGTTCGACATGACTTAATGCCGCTTCGAGTCGTTGACCTGATATTTTATCTGTTGAAACTAACGGCCAATCTTTATGTCCTGTTAAACAACCGGCAAAAATTCGAACATCGACAATTCGATTGACGGTCGCTGATTTGTTCCTTTGTATATTTTCCAATGTTGCAGAGGGTTTAAATGGGGAAATAATAACCAAGCCCTCCTCCTCACGAATACCCATAGGCGCGATATGGGTCGTGCCATCTTCATTTTGAGTTGTAACAATTATTTCCTGAATCATTTTTTATTCTTTTTTCGTTCCTGACTGGCCTTTAGTGTACTACCTTCTGCCTTGTATTCTGCCTTATTTTCTACCGACCCTTTTCGCAATTCTTTCATAGCATGTGCTGCTCTCGAATCCTGATCCTTTTCTTCTTCTGATTTTGTATTAACACAAACACCCCAATCCAGTTCCTCATCTTGCATATAAGGCTTGCCTAGCTGCCAGGCAATTTGAGCCTTGGCCAATTCAATCCCCATATAAAAAGCATGTGGAGCATCATCCTGTAATGGCTCCAGCTTGGGAAATAATTCAAATGGGTTTGTACTGGAATGTATCCCATCACGGTTATAAACATGAATGCCATCTTCACTCACTTGTACTCGGTAACTCGGGTCTTTAACCTCTTTATAGAATTCATGAATTTCAGCAGCATTATAAGGAAACGGCTTGCGCGAATGCATTCCCAATAAGGAACTATCCAGCCCTTTAGGTAAACTACTGTCTCTTTTTGCAGCAAACATAATCCGACGGGCTATATTCGCTTCACTAACGGCAGTACGACAATGCTGGCTAACTTCTGTTGCTAATACTGCATTCAAATCCATTTCTGAAATCATGCCAAACAGCATTGCATTAATACCGGTCGTATCTGCTTCAGTTAACTCGGTAAGATTACCAATACCCATCATTATCTTAATATCAGGACAATTTTGACGTAATTCATGATAACGAATAACAGACTCGGTAAAACCAAAATGAATAGGATCTAAAATCGCGTCAGCATAAAAAGGCCTGTCTTTTTCGACAAATATTTCAATCGCACGATATAAGGAATCCATATCGCCATGATTTTCCGGAATCAATATAGGAATTGAATCAACTTCATCGGCTATCCACAAGCTACTTTCCTTCAAGCTCAGTAAATAATCTGCACCAGCCCTACCACCTCGTAATAAATCATCATCTTCCAGAGAATCGACACTAACTTTAAAACCTGCCTCACGTAATGTATTTATTGTTTCTTCGAGATGAGGGAATGAGGTATCCGGCAAACAACCAATATCAATCACATTAGCGCCGTCACCTCGATATTTCTCAGCACGTTGCATAATATTGTCGATGCTGACCATAGGTGCATCGACGATTTCGGCGAATATATCTACATTATGCTGGCTTAAATCAACTGGCTTACAGTCTCGGCCAAAAAAAGCGGGTAAATCCTTTAGATCAATCGTTCCTCTCACACATTCAACACCAAGTGCTTCTGATGCTAATGATAAATCACCACGACAAAGCCCCGGCACAATCACCCTGTCTACACCATTTAAATCAGTTAATCGTCGAGAAATCATCTGTGCTGTCATCAAGGCAGCAACACTGACCCCGATATTTCGTATTTCATAGCTAAATTCTGTCGGTGCCATTTCCTTAAGAATATTCTCCAGCCGTTTTTGTGCCAGCTTACCGGTCAGGAAAAGGATATGTTCTTGTGTTGAGTCTTGCATAGACGCTGCATTATAAGCAGGCTGCGGATCAAAACAGAGTACTATTTTTTATGACAAATAGTGGTTTATATGAACCATGTTGTTCGAATAATTACATCCAGAAAGTTATAAATAAATAGCTAATATTATCTATAATTTAGATTAAAAATATGATTTATATCATTGTTTTTGTAGTATTTATATAATTTATTAATGATAAGTAATTAGCTGGCATGATTATCGCTATAGTGAATAAAATATGAATGTAACAAAACTGATTATTCGCTCTTATTATCTGACTCGTCTATCATTCCGACCCATAATTACAACAAGTAAGAATAGAAACCAAAGACTATGCATATACATTTGTTAGGAACAGGTGCAGGTGGCGGATTCCCTCAATGGAATTGTAATTGCCATAACTGTAAACGCCTTCGTGAGGGCACAATTAAGAGTTCAGCTCGTACACAATCTTCAATTACTATTAGTGGTAATGGTGAAGATTGGGTTTTATTTAATGCTTCACCCGATATTCGTGCTCAAATTGAATCTTTTCCACCATTACAACCTGCCCGTAAAGTACGTGATACGGGTATTTGCTCGATTATTCTATGCGATGCTCAAATCGATCATACAACGGGGTTGATTATCATGAGAGAGCATGACAAGCCCTGGGATATTTACTGCACCTCTGCCGTCCAGGAAGATATGACAACAGGTTATCCTATATTCAATATGCTCAGCCATTTTCGTGGTGTTAACTGGCACGAAGTTAGTACAGAGCAAACACCATTTACTATTCCAAAAGCGGATAATCTCATTTTTACAGCGGTGCCATTAAAAAGCGAAGCTCCTCCTTTTTCTCCACACCGACATAACACCGTCGCCGGAGACAATGTCGGTTATAAAGTAGAAGACACATCTACCGGTAAAAATCTTTTTTACGCACCTGGTCTTGGAGAAATGGAAGATCATGTTCTTGAATATATGCAAAATGCGGATGTAGTACTGGTAGATGGCACTGTTTGGACTGACGACGAAATGTCCAATGAAGGTATAAGTAATAAACGCGCCAAGGAAATGGGACATCTGGATCAATCCAGTAAAGGTGGCATTATGGAAATTCTGAATAGCCTTGAGAAACCACGAAAAATATTGATCCATATCAACAATACCAATCCTATACTCGATGAAGATTCAGACCAGCGAAAACAACTTAATGATCTTGGTATTGAAGTATCATATGACGGAATGGATATAATAATTTAAAAAGTAAGAGGCAACACATAATGAGTAATGATGTAAACACTCCTTGGACAAAAGAAGAGTTTGAAAATAAATTACGTGAAAAATCCAGGTTCTATCACAGAAATCATGAGTTTCATATCATGATGAACAATGGTGAACTCGACAAGGAAGCCGTTCAAGGCTGGGTTGCCAATCGTTTTTATTATCAGGTAGCCATTCCCGTAAAGGATGCTGCAATCATGTCTAATTGCTGGGATCGCGAAGTTCGCCGCCACTGGATACAACGCATAATAGATCATGATGGTAACGAAGAAGACTCAGGTGGTATTGAAGCCTGGTTGGAGTTGGGTGACTCTGTTGATTTGCCCCGTGATGAACTGTTGTCACATAAACATTTATTACCGGGTGTTAAGTTTGCTATCGATGCCTATATCAACTTTGCCAAACAACAACCCTGGCAAGTTGCTGCAAGTTCATCACTAACAGAATTATTTGCACCAACGATACATCAAGACCGTATTGATAACTGGCCAGATAAATATCCGTGGATTGATCAAGAAAAAGGGTTTCGATATTTTAACAAACGTTTAACTGAAGCTCGTCGTGATGTAGAACGTGGTCTGGAAATAACACTGGATTATTATAAAACGCGAGAACAGCAGGAAATGATGTTAAACGTCCTGCAATTTAAACTGGATGTTCTTTGGACCATGTGTGATTGTATGTGGATGGCGTATATTGAAAAGAAACCACCCTACCACAATGTTTGATTGAGTAAGGAAACAAGATGCTGAATTATGACGTAAATGAGAAATTGACACTTGAAGTCGTTCCGGAAGTAACTTCCACACACAGGTTTCAATGGGAAGAAGTACAGAATTGTCACGTAATTATGTATCCGGAAGGCATGGTAAAACTGGGTGACAGCTCTGCCGAGATTTTGAAATTATGTGATGGAAAGAATAATGTGAACGCAATTATTAAATCACTACAACAACAATACCCCGACACTAAACTTGATAACGATATAAAAAAATTCCTGGAGGTCGCCCATGAAAACGGCTGGGTCAAATACAAATAAGATTAATCCACCACTCTGGTTACTGGCTGAACTAACTTATGCTTGTCCGCTACAGTGCCCCTACTGTTCGAATCCAGTGGAAATGGCGAATTTCAAGAAAGAGCTCAGTACTGAAGACTGGATACGTGTTATGCGCGAAGCCCGCAAGATGGGAGCGGTACAATTAGGATTCTCCGGCGGGGAACCATTAACACGGCCTGATCTTGAAGAATTAATCGCTGAAGCAAGACAACTTGGCTTTTATACAAACTTAATAACCTCAGGTCTTGGCATGGACGAAAAACGGGTAAAGGCTTTTAAGAAGGCAGGGCTTGATCATATACAGGTCAGTTTCCAGGCTAGTAGCGCCGATCTTAATGACTTAATCGCAGGAACTGACGCCTTTGAACACAAACTGGAAATGGCTCGAGCCGTCAAAAAACATGGTTACCCCATGGTACTGTGTTTTGTGTTGCATCGTCAGAATGAACCCTACGTGAGAGAAATTCTTGATCTTGCTGTAACACTTGATGCGGACTATGTAGAGTTAGCAACGACACAATATTATGGTTGGGCCTTTCACAATAAAGATTATCTCATCCCTACCCGGGAACAATTAGCCAATGCTGAAACAGTGACAAAAGAATTTCAGGAAAAATTAAAGGGTAAAATGAAGATCTTTTATGTCATTCCTGATTACTTCGAAGATAGACCCAAAAAATGTATGGATGGATGGGGAGCAATATTCCTGACCATCACACCAGATGGTATCGCCCTGCCTTGTCATGCTGCACGTCAATTACCTGGACTGGAACTTCCCAGTGTGCAAGATCACAGTATTGACTGGATATGGAACGATTCGCCTGACTTCAATAAATTTCGTGGCATGGACTGGATGAAAGAACCTTGTAGAACCTGCCCAGAAAAAGAAAAAGATTTAGGTGGATGTAGATGTCAAGCATTTATGCTGACTGGTGATGCAGCAAATGCCGACCCCGTCTGTAGCAAATCACCCCATCATCAGTCGGTGGTAGACACTGTAGAAGATATTGGTCGAACCGCAGGAACAGCTGAGCTTGAAGAAAAACCTGTCCTTTTCAGAAACATGAAAAATTCAAAAATCATAATAAAAGAGGCTGAATTGGAAAAAACAGTTTAGATAATTTATCCATAAATTTCTTTTCGATGCCCAATTCTGACAACAAGAATAATCAGTTCGTTATTGAGTACTTCATACATTACTCGATATTGACCAACTCTTATTTTTCTTAATTCGGTTAAATCACCTTTTAATTGTGTGCCTTTAAATGGATTTTATGCCAACACATCAATTTGTTCTATCAAGCTAACCCGTTGTAGTTTAGCAATCTTTAAAAGCGATTTTCTTGTACTGGATTTAATCTTTATCGAGTAATTCACGTTTTACTTCTTCCCAATTTAAAACGGGATCAGCAGGATCACGGAGTCGTTCAACTGCTAAAGATAAATCTTTGTAATCTTCAACATAACTCTCGATAGCTCTACGAATAAGCTCTGATCTAGAGCGGCCACTTTCTCCTGCAACATTATCAAGTGACTTAACTGGTTTATCAGGTAACCTAGCTGTGATTTGTGACATTAGAATACCCCTGTTTAATTACATTGAAATGCCATGTAATTAAATGTAATGCAAACCTTAGGAAAAGGAAAATTTTAATATCGACTCAGGGTCAGAGCGTTACACAAATCCCTCTAACGTACAGAAAAAAGAAACTTTCCTCGTTTTTCTCTTTCGTGTTTACTTGACGAAGCTCTGAACCGTTTAACCAAATTGATTTAATATAGCCCAGGCAACATCGGCAGCTTGTCGATTAGGCTTAACGTCATGCACTCGAAAAATTTTAACGCCTGCTAGCACCCCTAAGGCAGTGGTCGCAGTTGTTGCACCAATTAATTCATCTGCTGTATTAACTGTGCAAATTGAACCCATAAAACGTTTACGACTAGTCCCTAGTAAAACGCTATAACCAGTTTCAGTAAACGTTTTTAAATTTTTTAATAATTTTAAATTATGCTCGCGTGTTTTACCAAAACCAATACCCGGATCAATAACGATATCTTTATCATCAATGCCGGCCTTAATACAGTCATTGACTCTAGTTTCCAGAAAGTATTTTATTTCTGAAACAACATCATTATAAGTTGGATCGCTTTGCATTGTTTCAGGAGAACCTTGCATATGCATAATCACATAAGGACATTTTTTATCTGCACATAAATTTATAATTTCAGGATCATCATTGCCGCCAGATACATCATTTACAATTTTCGCACCTGCATTAAGTGCTGCTTCCGCAACTTTAGAACGTGTCGTATCAATACTAATTTTCACATGCTCTGGTATCGTTTCACTAATCGCTTTTATGATATGAACAACACGTTGTATTTGCTCTTCCACACCAATTCGTTTCGAATCAGGTCGCGTTGATTCCCCACCTATATCAATAATATCAGCGCCTTCATCAATCATCTTCTTACCCTGATTAATTGCTGCTTCAATATTATTAAACTGACCGCCATCAGAAAAACTATCCGGTGTCACATTTAAAATACCCATGATAAGTGGACCTTCTTTTCTCAAAATACTCATGATAGTAGCTCTGCCATTTCATCGGTTGCAGTAATCAGTGCATCAATCATTGCCGGCTCGCTAGCTAGATGACCCGCATCCGATACTATATTAAGTTGAGAATTTATAAGAGCTTGATGAACTACCCATGATGATGCTGGCAAACAAGTTAAATCTTTACGTCCATGAATAATACTAATTGGGACATCTGGTATTTTTGATATATTTTCAAGTATTTGATTTTCTTTAATAAAATACTTATTTTTCGCATAATGCATTTCAATTTTTACTTCGTTAATTAATTTATCTTCGTTTTCAATTTCAAGAATATATTCGCCAGTTAAACTATGTGTAACTACTCTACCCGCCCATAATGACCATGTTTTTGCTGCTTCAAGTTGAATATTTTCATCATTAGAAAATATTTTTTCATGCAGTGTATCTACTAAATTATTTTTTTCTTCCGAATTAAAGTAAGAAATAAATTCACTCCAATAATCAGGAAATATTTTATTTACTCCAGACTTTGCAAACCATTCAAAATCGCATTGTCGCGCCAGAAATGTCCCTCTTAGGATTATTCCTAAAACAGTTTGAGGATATTTTTCAGCATACAACAAAGCCAAAGTTGCACCCCATGAACCACCAAATAGTAACCATTTTTCAATTCTCAATTCTTTACGAATAGATTCAATATCATCAAGAATATCTTGTGTCGTATTATTTTCAACTAAACCATTTGGCGCAGAACGATTGCAAGCTCGTTGATCAAAAAGAATAATGCGGTATTTTTCAGGATTGAAATAACGACGATGATTTTCATTGCAGCCTGAACCTGGTCCACCGTGGAAAAAAATAACAGGGGAACCTGATTCATTGCCTGATTGTTCAAAATAGACAGAATGTCTAGAATCCGATTCCAGAACACTAATAGAGAAAGCTTCTAATTCAGGATAAAGTTCGCGCAAGTTATTAATTTTCAATAAGTGGGGTCAGATAAGACTTTCAACATGATTTGAGCCGATAGTCAATATGGAAAGTCTTATCTGACCCCACTTATTTACAGGGCAAACACTTAAGTTTGATTCCAAAATTGCTTCCGGGGGGCAGGCTTAAGCCTGTCCCCTTGCTTGCATATACAATTTAGATGTCATTCAGTATCTCTTTTCGCTTACTGTCATACTCTTCCTGAGTAATTAATTTTTTACCTAATAATTCATCTAAAGTAGTCATACGCTCTTCAATAGATTTTGTAGATGAGCCTTTTGAAACAGCCTGTACTTCTTTACGCATACGCGCCATTTCAGCCCGCATTTCACGTCGTTGCTTGGCTAGTTTTGCCGCTTCAATCTTTAATTGTTTATCTTCTACTCTAACAGGATTCTGTTTTTTATTTTTTTCTGCAATATAAGCTTCCGCTGCAACTTTCACATCTATAACAAACCAGTCATGTCTTATTTTGTTTAATTTTTTATTTTCTATTCCTGTAATATTAATCGAAATTCCTTTGAATGCTTTCGAAGGTTTTGTTCGTTTACCCAAATTAAAATTATAGGGGACGGCGCTCTGTCCACCAGGATCATATGTTTTTTCAAATGCTTCATTTCGAAAAAAATCGTATTCCCCAATAATAATATTAAGTTTACCTTCATTAAAAAAAATACGACCCGTTGTATATGCTTTATCTTTTAATCCTAATAGTTTAGTTTTAACTGATTCCAGCACAAAGATGATATCTTGCTCAGATTTTGCATTTTTTAATGCTTTAGGAAGCTGTTCACTCAATAATTGTATTTGTTGAACAGTAAAAATCGCCTTGATTTCTTCGTCTGATGCAAAAAAACCATCATCCGGTATAACTAATGCTCTTAAGGCAAGTTGTAATTCTTTTTTATTTAATTCAATCGGATGTTCATTTCTACCAAATTTTGATTCATCCTGATCTGCATATTTAATATAACGATTAATTCCTAAACTCCAAATCACACCCTCTTTTTCTCCATCACCGCCAAACCAATTAATTGCAGTAACAGAACTTGGAAAAAATAACAGATAGCTAATAAATATTGTAATTATCTGATTTATAAATATTTTCATAATAATATATAACTTTTTAAATCCTAAATTTATTGGAGTTTGTAAACGCTGAGAAGTTTACAGCTAAATACATAAATAGGAAAATATGTTGAAACAATAAAAAAAGGCCTCCGAAGAGGCCTTTTATGTTGCAGATAAATCTGCTTAACTTTACAACTCTAATATATAATCTTAGAAGAAGAAAGTTAAACCAGCGGTAAAGGTATCAAGATCGTCCCCACCATTGAGGTTTGTGACAGCAGCTGTAGTACCGTCGACATCAACGCTAAGGTTTTCCCATACACCGTAGACGATCAAACGACTACCGAAATACTGATTGACTTCAAAACCAATACGCTCAACTTCAGAACCGGTTACACCAGCCGTCAATTCAGCTAAACCAAACTGGTCATTGTAACTACCATATTGGAATGCGAATGAAGTATCGCCATAGCTATTGAATGCTTTCTTAATACCAACTTTGAGCCAATATGCATCGGTGTCTTGTAAAGAAATACCACCTACAGTAGCTGCAGCAGTATTGTCATTATCTTCAGATTGATAAGCGATAGAACCGAAAATACCAGTACCTGGATCCATCAAGCCTGCTTGCACTTGAAAGTTTTCTGATTCTGTACCAATGACTGTAGCTGTACCAGTACTACTATCATTGGTAGCACTTTGATTGATAGCATAACCAATAGCCAACTGTGCTTTCACACCGCCGATATCGCCTTTATATTTTGCAGCGATATCATAACGATCATCGTTTGCAAGACCAACTGCGACGGTAACAGGACCAAACGCAGGAAGGTCATAACGAACGCCTTGTAGATAAGTACCGTTACAGTCGATACCAATACCTAGGTTGCCTCGCAGTGCTGAATTGGTATAACAGTTCATGAAATCACCAAAAGACGAACCTGTTGTATTATTTGCATTACCATTTTGGATTATTACACCATTACCACGGAACACAGGTGAAATAGAAGCCCATAAGGTCAAAGAAGGATCTTCCAGTACAGCAATGTTATCCGTAGGCATGCTTTGCAGACCAAAGGTAAGTTTACCAAAACCACCGCTAATGAATGCACTGTGACCTAAGACATTTAAAATATCACCATTGTCTTCATCAAATGTACCACCGTTGATATTACCCGTTCCTACGGTACCAAAACCCAATTGACCACCGTTTAAGAATTCCAAAGTCACATCGAAGCCCGCTGTCAGACCACTGTTTGGAAGTTCAGTAGAACCAGCCAATGTCATACGAGAACCAAGAGTATTGCCATTATCAGCTACTGAAACGATATCACTACCAGTTCCATCATCAGCGTAGGTCAAACCTTGGTTGATCCAACCAGAGATACCCCAGTTGTCTCCACCAGAATCAGCTAGTGCGACTTGAGAGAGAGGAAGCATTGCGGTTATAGCAACGATACCAGCTCCTTTTAATAGTTTAGTTTTATTCACTTTGTATATCCTCCTTATAGGAATACATATATATTTCTCTAGAGATTTAAATTCTGCCACCCTTAGTCTTGCTTCCCCTATATTTTCTGGTTTTGACAAGTCTATTTGAAGCTGAATAAAGCCTTTTAATAAGACGTAGGGAAAAATACTACAGTTTTCTGGCTGTTGCAATTGTTTTTTGTGTTTATACAACAATTTAACAAATACTTAAAATTCGTTGTTTTTTCGCAACATAGATGTAAAAAAAGACTTATGTTACATGGAATAAGCTTAAATAATTAAGTCCAACACTATTCTCTATTTCATCAATTGAGACGCCATATGTTGCATTTTAACAACAAAACAAAAAATATTTTTAATATCAATAAGTTAACTGTTCTCAGATGTATTCAACCACCACCTCGTTGATACACACGACTAAAATCTGCAAAAAATTGCGTTGCATCTTCGGAAGAGATATCTGTGAATTCAAAAACAATATGTAAGACAGGCAGTTCTAATGAGGCAATTTTGCGCTTATGTTCACTTCCAGGGATTATTTGTATGTTACCAGCGGCATAGTGCCCTTTTATTTGAACATCGTTATAACTCTGGGGAGACAAAGTTCTTGGGGACAGGCTTAAGCTTGTCCCCGGATGTATGGGATTTATGATTTCATAATCAACATTTTTTAAGGCCATGGGCAATAAGCGATAGAAATCTTTGTGAGAGATACTCATCTCTCGTTCATAACGTTGAATCATTTTGTTTTAACTATAGGAATAGGCCTGAGCCTGTCCTCGAATATATGACTTTCTTTCAATAATAATCAGTGGTGGCAATCCTGATTCCATGGGTTAATTACCTCTATGTGACAATCGGTAAAATCCAAATCGTTACGTGTTGCTATTGCCGCCCCTCTCGAATGGGCAATGGCAGCAATTTGCGCATCAGATTGAGATATAGGTCTACCCATTTGCCGACGACCAACAACGATCGTGGCATAACATTGCGCAGCAACTTTATCAAATGAGAGAAGACGCTCAAAAAAATCTTCTTCAAATAGTCCTTCAACTGCTTTTTCGAGTTCTGCACGTCGTTTACCTTCAGGTAACAGAGCAACACCATATAATATTTCTGCCTGAGATATTGTTGTTGTGAACAAACTTGCTGAGACTTGTCTTTGAAACCAATACAGAACTTTACTTTCAGGTTCTGGTTTCATCAATTCAGAAAGAATATTAGTGTCGAGGACTATCATTGATCAAAATCAGGTGGTTCCCGTACAGGTTCACGAGCTGGTGTTTCAAGCTCAAACTCGTTCAGCGAAGAAAATCTCTGCCGTATCGATTCAGCAATATGAGTTTCTGGCTGTTGTTCAAACGCCAAAGAAGTTTTGAGAATTTCTCTAGCCTCGTCTTCCATCGAACGACTGTGGTGTGCTGCCCGAATACGCAATCGTGCCTTTATCTCATCTTCTATATTGCGAATAGTAATGCTGGCCATACCTACACCTCGGCAAAATAACAAATCATTGATTGCATTATAGTCATTGATTTATTTGCAATCAATGACTAACAGTAACTGAATTCTACGATTGATTATTTTTACGATTAACAACCACTTTTACCATGCCTTGAATTAGGCATGCTTCCCTATGCTTGTCAGCTTCTTGATTAGTTTTGAAAAAATAAATACCTTTAGGGATAAAGGTCTGATTGCCCGTTGGCAAAGATTGTAATGATTCATTAAATTTTGAACCTTCGATAAAAGCTTCGCTCGAAGCATTTGAAGAAACACTTCGAATGTTACGCTTTCCAACTTTGATTACTGATTCTTTCATTTTCAGAGCATAGCATTAATCTTAACCACCA
>CAYTIZ010000018.1:0-15903 GCA_964437885.1 uncultured Enterobacteriaceae bacterium | reverse complement strand
AAGGGAGTTTACTTTGTCTGCTTGACTAGGAATTTATAATGGGCGACCCCAAAGACGCAGTTCATATTTTACTTATCTGATACAACAAAAGATGAGTTCGTCGCTTTCTTGGCTTTTTTAGCCGCACGTTTTTCTTTCAAAGTAAGGACAGGTTTCTTCGCGGCTTCTTTTCTACTATTCCGTTCTTTAGACATAATTGTGCTCCATATGAGGGAAAGAATGTACTATTTACATAAAGTCCTGACATTCTACTCCATACTTATAAAAATGCATTGTGAAGCGTCAAATGTAAGGCTTGGTCTTACCCCGCAGTTCCTTAAAGCATAAATTTCACCTATAAAATGCCATGTTTAAGCGTTAAATCGCGGGCTTATTTGGTGCGTTATCTTTTAGGAACAGTGACTTATGCAGGTCTGACCCGAAAATTGTACATCAATTCTAATTATTACCATAATCATTTACTCACCTTGTTCATGCAGCCTCTTTCCCCAGGGGAAGGACTTGGATACCATTCAGTATGTTAAGATTAATTGATGTGTGAGACTTTATCTCCTGCACAGGTTCAAGACCTCAGGTAGAGTTCAAGTTCATCACACACTGCCCCCTTTAACTCAAAGCTTTTTCTAGGCAAAAAAAGCCGGTGACTTTCGTCTCCGGCCTTTTTTACTTTCAATATTTTTACAGGCTTAACGTCCGTACATATCAATACCAGGGAGTGGTCGGTGATACTTAACAACATTACTATACGCCTCAGACGCAGCTATCAACCCTTTTTCAACGTCAACGGGTAATCCTGCTTCTTCAGCTGACTTCAAGAAGGCAATAGAAGCCGACAGAGCGTGTTGAGGCTGGATGCCGCCTGTCGCGCAAAGACGCCAGCCCAGATCAGGAGCGCCTGGAATAGCGGCCGCTTCTACGGCATGCTTGAAGTACATGATGCTTAGCACTTCCATGATTTTTTTCTCACCAAAACCTTCTGGTGATTTGATAGCCGTTACTGCATTAGATCTCGTATTGATATCTTTTGCGACCAGCTCTAAGCCTGCGCCCAGTGCGGCGGCACGGAAGACTTCAGAACAATCTTTATGACGCTCACAAACGCGATCAATGCCTTCGATCGCAAGCGCATCCAAAGCCGCAGCGAATTGGGCGTAATTTCCTGGCGTTTCAAGGTGTAGGCCAGTGGTTTCCATGGCATCAATCATCTTGCCAAGGTTAAGGTAGTGTTGGCCTTTTTTAATCCCCGCTTCTTCCAGCTGTTTGTCGTACTCACGAATTTTCTCAACCGCTTTAGGGCTAAGAGAAAGCATGCCGATACCGGGCGTACCCATCATACCTTTCTGGCTACAGCCAATTAGCATGTCGATTCCCATTTCAGTCATAGAACATGGCATGCTGGCGATGGCAGAAATACCGTCAATAACAAGAAGCGCTGGGTGTTTTAGTTCATCCAGTAAGTCACGTAATTGCTTAGGGTTAGTAGTCACCCCTGCTCCCGTTTCGTTATGTGGCGCCATAACCATCTTGATATTACCTTCAGTGTCTTTTTCTAACACCTCTCTACACTTATCATATGGCAGGTCTTCACCAATTTCACCTTTCAGACGAATCACGTTTCTGCCCAGGTTTTCAACGCAGTTACCCATTGCAGTACTGAAAGCGCCGATCTCTAGGGTTACGATGGCTGGCTTGTCGGAATCTGCTTCGCCTGGCGTGCGCAGAGAGCCAGCAGCAGCTTCTGTAGCAGTGGTACCAGAGCCGGTGAAGAACAAAGCCCTACCGCCTTCTTGCATATCTACTAATTTGCCGTACTCCTCGCGAACCGCTGTAAAAAACTTCGCGACGCCTGGACCACGCATACCTCTTGTTTGGGTCGATGAAAATTGAGTAACCAATTCAGAGCCAAAGGCCGGACCAGGTGTGACGTTGATGATCTTGTTATGTGGAGACCAGACTGCAGACTTATCCTTAAGAAAGTCGTCAGGTGCGTCAATCTGATTAGATTCGATAAGACGTCTAAGTCCGGAAAGTGGAGAGATTAATTCATTCGTCATTTTCAAATACCCCTAAGTATCTATATATTTACGTTTGATAATTAACAAAAAGCTCGAAACAAATAAACCAACCAGAAAGCGAGCCAAACTATTTCGATAACCTATGGGAATAAGGATAACTAGCGGTACTCTGTCTTCTGCGTGTTTTTGAACACGGCCTTTCTTCTAAAAGAGCAATAATATCACACTAAGCTCCAGAGAAAAGTGAGAGGCAGACCTTAATGAAAGGAAAAATGATGAAACCAGAAATCGAACAAAATAGGGCCTATTTTGAAGGAGCAGATATGAATCTGGTGCAGATAATAAAAGGGCTCTGACCCGCAGTTTAATCAGTCAATATGATACTTCCACCCTATTCTGTAACAGTGACTTATGTAGGTTCGACCCGAAAATAAATAACAAGAAACAAAACCTACCCCGTAAGAAGATGTTATATTTTCAGTGCCCGTATTACATAGACAGAAATTGGCTGTGATTTCTAAGAAAAACGTCAACTATTGTAAACAAATTAAAGGTTTGAGGAAATTTATGAGTATCCGAAATAAGCTTGATCCAGAACTGCTTCAATATATTGACCAAGTGTTATTAGTATGTAGTGCTAGAGGAGCATATGTAATTAATCATATAATTAAACATGGTTCGATTACATCAGAAGAAATTAGAAATGAAGGATATGTGCACGGAGCAAGAGCTGTAGGAGACGTACGAGATAATGGATTACCGCTAATAACCAATAAAACAAAAAGCTCTGATGGTAGAAGCATTGCAAAATACATTTTTGGTTCACCCTCTGACATTAAGCGGCATAAGTATGGAGGCAGGGTAAATTTTCCGTCAAGTTTAAAAAAACAGTTGGTTGAACGTGATGGACTTGTATGCAAAATTTCTCAACAAGAACTTCCCGAAACTGAACTTCAAATTGATCATAGAACGCCATACTACATTTCTGGTGATATAGTCGGAGAAAGAAAGCTTGATGACTTTATGCTTTTATCAAGGTCAATGCAAAGAGCAAAGTCTTGGGATTGTGAAAATTGTACAAACATTTTAGAGCATTTTGACACGGATATATGCAAATCTTGTTATTGGGCATATCCTGAAAAGTACACTCATGTTGCTATGAAGGAAATGAGAAGTATAAATATCACATGGGAAGATAAAGAAGTGGCTAGTTATGATGCATTGGAAAAAAGATGTCTTGAAGAAAATAAGATAGTACAGGAATATATTAAACAGTTAATACGAAATAATTTTCCTACTTAAGCAAACATCGCAATTTGTTTTAATGATTTTTTATTTGATTTGTTTTTTTGAATAAGTGCTGGCGAAAGATAAAGTGACTCGATGGTCTCATCATTTCGTCCCAACAGAATAGCTTGAGAAGATCTACCTGCTTCTAAGTTTATCTTTTGCATACCTAAATAAGCAGGCAATTCTTTTCCATATTTTTTTTCACCGCAAGTTCCATCGAATGAAAGTAAAAAAGGTATGTTTCTATTGTTTAGATTTTTTAGCCCTTCAATGAGTGAATCTAAATTCAAAAGATGGGCATAACGAGAATCTTTTTTATTGCTGGTACCTTGCCAAGTAGGATCCATATATACAACGTCATCTTCGTTAGCATCAGCTAATACAGTCATAAAATCTCCAGATATCAATTGTATTTTATCTTTTAATAGCTGAGATGCTAATGAAGTCTCTGATATAACCTTACTCGGCTTCATACCCAGTCTTCGATTATCTGGAGATTGGTTAAATTCACCATTTCTATTAAACCGAATCGAATTCTTTACACATCGAGCAACAAGGTATAAAAATTTCACAGGATCATTATCACTATTAAATTCATTCCTTACTTGTAAGAAAAAATTTTTGGGATCATCAAGTTGATCATGCCATATTTTTGAATAGACTTCAGAAACATAATGAGGTTCTCTAATTATTAACGTCCATAAATCAACGATGGTATGGTACTTATCACCTATGACGTATCCTTTACAAATATTATTTGCAGCGGCTGATAATGTAATTGCTGCTGAACCTGCAAACGGTTCAAATAATCTCCCAGTAACATCATAATCAATATAATTTAAAATATATTCAGCAAGTTTTCGCTTGCTACCTTGATATGGAATTATATGTGGGACTCTCATTTATTCAGCATTTTTAACCAATTAAATCATTTCGCTTTGGGATTTAGACGATAATGTATTGCCCCACCCCTAGTTGTTTTAATAAATAAACGCGGTAAACCATATTCTTTACGACGATTTTCACGTCGATATATTATTGAATACAATGAGTTACTAGGTGTTTTCCCTTTTAAAAGCCCAGGTTCACGTTTTATAATTTTACCTACAATTTCTTTTAATGTTAAAGGTTCTGCACTACGTTTAAGCACGTCTACCATTAATTGTTCAGATGGACTACGATGACTAATTTTAGACATTAATTGGATAACCTAGTAGAATCTTTTCTTAAAATAGCATGCAATAGCATGCTAGGTCAAGAGGAGAACTACTGTTAAAAATAGATATTTTTTAAGTTTAAATTAGCTTTACATGCTCGATTCAGCGTCTAGTTTAGAACCGATTGCATGGATCATGCTTTACTTGTCTCATCAATAACTTCAACAAAATAAAATTCTTCAGGATTATCTCCAAATGCACTTTCAATACGTAAGCGCATTCCAGCTACTTTCTTAGTTGATATATAAAGTCCTATAATGGGTAGTGCGCTCATACTTTTTCCTTTACATATAACAGCATGTTTAAATAGAAATCACTTTTTTATTAAATTCAAGATTCAAGACTTGGCCCCGCAGTCGGGTTAAATCTTGTTAAAACCAACTACTTATGTAGATCCGATTCAAAATGGATAACTTCCGCTCAGCCAGATTTACAAACACGCCAAACGGAAGTTAATGTCTTAATAAGGACTTAGGTTTTACAACCATTTTTATCACACGTAATTTTTTCTGAAGTCGTTACCCAATGGCTAGGATTTTCCCGAGTATCAAAACCGCACCCAGTTTCTCCTCCTTTGGTTCCCTTGTGAACTTCTCCTGTTGGTGTATGTTTTACAGTCATATTTAATCCCTCCTTTCAGGGTTTATTGTTAAAAAATTATGGAGTCAGGTCTTGTTTCTTGCTAGAAAATAACAAGACCTTACCCCGCAACACATTTATTTTCTTTTCCCACGCCCTGATTTTTGTGCAAGAGCACTTCCCGCTGCTGACTTCGAAGCTTTACTAGTTCGACCATCACGCAAAGTTTTTGATGCTGCACTGGCTGCCTTAGCAGATGTTTGTTTCGCTGGCGCTTTTCTTTGCGAAAGAGCACTTCCTGCTGCTGATTTAGATTTTCTTGATGTCGAACCACTTTTTAATATTTTCGATGCGTTGCTTGCGGCCTTTCTGCCTGTTACTTTTTTATTTACCATCATATTTTCCTGTTTTCTATTCAAGATAAAATACTAAGCCCTTACTTAAAGAAAAGGGCTTAGTCATAAGTTATGCTGCAACTGCTGTAAGATCATCCAAGTCCGCAGTTGGAGCATATCGTTTAACTGCAGCGATTCCATTTACGGCACCTTGTTTCGATGTATATCCTTCCGACTGTAAAATGATCTCACCGTTATTTGCTTTCAGATTAAAATAATACAATCCATCTCGACCTTGAAACATGGTGTAACGAGAATCATACGGTGAATTTGTTCTCACAGATTCAATACCGTTTAAAGCTCCATGCTTTGTTGTATATCCTTCAGAATGACCAATAATTTCTCCATTGGATGCTTTTAAGCGAAAATAATATTGCTCATTTGTACCTTTAAATAACTGAAACTTACCTTTCATAATTTTTCATACCTCATAATGTTTAAAATTTGTATACACACTCAACCAAAATTTCGGTATACTCTTGTTTTTGAAAAAAGAAATATTTTATTTCGATTTACCGAAATTATATACGGTTTATCGATATATGCAATTTTTATTTATCGTGGAGGAATACTGTGACGCAACCAACTGAGTCAAAACTTGAAATAGGCAATAGAATCAGAGGGTTAAGAAAAAAAAGAGGGCTAAATTTACAACAACTTTCAAAGGAGAGTGGAATAAGTGTGGGGTATTTATCAGACATAGAGCGAGGAGAATCAGCTCTATCGGGAGAAAAAATCGCTTCAATAGCTCGGATACTTAGTACAAGCACTGATTATTTGTTGTCCGGAAGAAACCCTACTTTGTCACCAACTCCTCTTGAAATTAATATTCCAGCAACGTTATCAACTTTGGCAGTAACCCAAGATTTATCATACGAGCAAACGATACGATTATTAGAAGGCCGACGTTCACTTATTGCAAGAAGGTCAAGTGGTAAGAATCAAGATTGGACAGAAGAGCATTGGGAAGAATTTTATAATAATGTGAAGGAGTACCTGTAATTTCAAAATTAACTAACACAGATATTACGCCTGAAGACAAACATCGTTTGATCGAGATACGGAAATATCTAGATATTTCTGCAAAAATTAATGACGCTAACTTCGAACAAGAAGTTATAGCTGCAGGTATCTCTA
The DNA here is from genome assembly GCA_964437885.1 of uncultured Enterobacteriaceae bacterium. Taxonomy (GTDB): domain Bacteria; phylum Pseudomonadota; class Gammaproteobacteria; order Eutrophobiales; family Eutrophobiaceae; genus UBA7359. Next base: position 9,270 of record CAYTIZ010000018.1, on the reverse strand, counting down.
AATTAAAAGATATACAGAAACATAAAGTAAGCAAAAATGGAGAAGAATTTATATCGAATGTAGCTTCAAATTTAAATATTAAATTTGAAGAAATCCATTCAATCGAAGATGTAATTCGAATCAAAAATATTTATTTAAACGAACAACATGAATTATGGGCAGGACAACTAGAATTAGAACTTAACCAGCCAGACGTTGATGCTCTTTTATTCAAACAACAGAATAAACCTGAGCATTATGTTGCTGTATTAAATCTTCAAAATACAAATTCTCGTGCATATTGGAACAAATCGCATGAAACATCACACAGACTTATAGAGCCTCCACAAAAAGAACTATTTCATAGGCACCGTACTAATCAAAAGAATCGTATTGAACATATTGTAGATACCGTAGCATCAGAAATTGCTTTCTATGAACCTATTTTCAAACCAATAGTAGAAAGTTACTCAAGCTCATATCTTTCTTGGAATATTGTAAAAGAAATTCAAAAATCTTTTGCTCCAACATCAAGCTTAATGTCAGTTACAAAAGCAATTATCAAGTACTGGCCAATTCCAGTATTTCTTCTCTCAGCAAATTATCGCGGAAGAGCAAGCAACCCAATGAAAGATCAAGCGTTACGCACTTCGATTATTGGTATGAACGAACTAGCTTATAATTCAAAAATATTCTTTTTTCAAAATATGCGAGCTCCTGTTTCAAGCATAATATCTCATTCTTTTTCATCAGGAACTATTATAGAGGGAGAAGAAAACCTTGCAAACTGGGTTACTTCTAGTGGAAGTAGCTTACCATCTAGAAATGCATTAATTTCTGCACAGCCTTATCACAATGGAACACTTGCTTTAATCAACTTGTCTTAAGTAAATCTATAAATGCAGATATATTTCTATTAAAAAAGCAGGAATTTTGTTCGAATGCTAGACGCCCCGCTTCAAGAGAAGCGCAGCATATGCCTAATATGTGAGCATCGCATGAAGTGGAGCAACGACGCAGTCGGGCAAAAGATCAATTTTTTATCCAGCCCAGCCCCGCACTAATACAGTTTATCGAAAGTAACAAAGGCACCAACCCTTCAACCGCATCATCACCCTCGCCTCTACTTCTAAATTCCTGAACAAGTTTAACTTGCTCTAGTCCTGACTGATGCAAGACCGGGAGACGACGTTGTAATTTACGACTGAATTTCTTAAAACGCGTACCTAACTTTCTTTCACCAGTGATCTTACGCACCCTCTTTTGATCAGACTAATTCACGTGCCTTATCGAATGCTTGTCTAAAATCAACATAAACAGGTTTGTCAGTTTCGAGCAGTAATTTTAGTAAAGCCTGTTGTGTTCGGTATTTGATATGACCTATTGCTAGTGCGCCAATACCGACGGCCCCTTTTGCATTAACCGCATGTGTCAAAGGCACTCCGAAATCTTGTAGTTTGAGGCCACGAATTCCAAGTGGGGGAACAGCATTTACATCTCCAGCCACCTTCAGTGATTTGGTGTCAGCAAGAATAGAATCACTCAAAATTTCTACCCCAGCCTTGGCGGTACAAAAGACAATATCCACACTCTTAAGCAAATAAGCCTTATCTGCGTCGGAGGCTGCGATAGTCCCTTTCATGCTGCAGCCACACGATGAATTGTATTCATCCGCCACACTCTGTGCATTTGCAACACTTTCATGATCGACCAGAGTAATATCAGCGCCAGCAAGTGAAGCGATGACACCCGTTGCTATACCAACAGGCCCCGTTCCACCAAAAATAAGAGCTCGACTGTCCTTTAACTCCATTCCGTGTTTATCTTTAAGTTCTTTTTCTACACAGGCAACCAATGCTGCGGCCGTAGTAAATGCACCACTGGGATCAGCTAATATAGATATCTCAAACGGCGGCACCATTGCCTTCTTTGCCGCCTCCAACATTTGTTTCGCCAAATTAATATCGCGACCGCCAATAAAGACAGCAGTTTTTTTCACACCTTCCGGTTCACGAGAAAAAATGGCATCCTGCACCAATCCGTTGACTTGCCACAACTCCACGTTTGAGTAGGGAAGTACAACATCATATCCAGCATCAACAGCCATATTAATATCAAAGGGACTGACGTTAGCCGTTGGATCGATCATATGAATGATAGAACTTTTACTCATATATAAATTCCTATTATTTAATTATCAACTTTGAATGTTTTACCCTGTCCAGCCCAGTCCCGCAGAAATACAGTTTATAGATAACAACAATGGCACCAACTCTTCAAAGTTATCCTCTTTCGCACTGCTCCTGAATTTCTTCACCAACATTACTTGTTCCAATCCGGCCTGTTGCAACACACTATTACGACGGCTCAGTTTACGACTAAACTTACGAAAACGTTTACACAGTTTTTCTTCACCAGTAATGTTAAGAACTTGTTTTACGGTACGCGCATATTCATCTTTGACCATGGAAAAGACAGTGTTTCGCAGCGTTTCATCTTCCACCAGTGCCGCATATTTCTCGGCGACTTCCATATCAACCAGTGACAATGTTTTTTCTACTTCATCAACGATTAAGCGGAACAAACGTGACTCTTTAAACAAACTCCGTATTAATGCTTCACCCTCTGCGCCGCGTTCATTGGTAAAGGTTTCCAATGCCGTTCCTACACCATACCAGCTTGGAACCAGATGACGATTTTGCGTCCAGGCAAATACCCAAGGGATTGCGCGTAAATCACTTAATGACTTTGCACCGAAACGTCTCGCTGGACGAGAACCAATATTCATCTTCGCCAGTTCATCGACCGGACTTGCTGCACTGTAATAATCTACCAGCCCCTCTGTTTCAGCCAGCTTGCGGTAATGGTCGAAGGCATAACCGGACAACGCTTCCAAGGCGGTATTAAAAGCCGCATTGGGTTTAAGTTCTTCTTCATCCAGGGACTTTAAAGTATGTTCAAAGACACTGGCAGCCAGTAGTTCCATCTGATATTGCGCCGTACCCTCATTGGCAAACTTTGACGAGACAACTTCGCCCTGTTCAGTGATACGCATTTGACCATGGATAGAACCTGCCGGTTGTGCGGCAATCGCTCTTCCGGTTGGCGCACCACCGCGACTGACGGAACCACCACGTCCGTGGAAGAATGAGATAGGTATACCGCATTCCTGACCAACCTTGGTCAGGCTATCCTGCGCCTTGGTGAGTTCCCAGTTGGCCGTAAAATAACCACCGTCTTTATTGGAATCCGAATAACCTACCATGACCTCTTGTACACCAGTCAGATTTTCAACCGATCGCTTTATTAAAGGAAATGCCAGTAGTTCCTTCATCATCTCTGGACCACGTTGCAGATCGTCGATTGTTTCGAATAAGGGAACGATGGGAATACGGCTGTATTCGCCTGACTCTGTCGTCACAAACAATCCAGCATATTTAGCTAATAAGTAAACACCTAATATATCGGTTACCGATTGAGTCATGCTCAGGATAATATGCCCAAAGGCTTCACGATCCATTTTTTCCATCAACTCAACCGTCATTTGAAACAAGCCAAAGGTCGAAGTTGAAGCATCATCAAGATTAGAGAACGTCGGTAACTGTTCCAATGGTCGTTCAAGCTCGGAGGTGAGCCATTGTTTCCATTCATCGCTGGCGATGTCTGGTGCTTCATCCTTGCCCTGCATGGCTTTCCAGATTGCAACCAGTGTATTGTTTGTCATTGTGGAGTTTTCCCTCAAGTCCAGCCTGACGGTTCTAAAACGAAATGCCTCTGCCTGTTGTAATAGCGGTAAGACCAAAGAGTTTGCCAGATTTTCACAACCAGACTCGGTCAAACCATCGGCAAGGTCTCGCATATCGTTGATATAGTCATCTGCATTGTTATATCGAATACCGCTATAGTGCACACCGTCTTGTGTGTCCAGGCTTCCACGCATCTTGATTAACAAGCATGAGACATATTGACGAAAAACTTCGCCAGGATTTCTGGAACTGATATGGTTTTCTATATCGACCTGTTCGAGTATTTTTTTCAGACTCTGATCAAATGAGTTGCTTAAATTGATCGTCGTTCTGGAAACACTCAGTCTTTCCAACAAGATTTCCAATGATTCAAGATAATGTTGCAATACCATTTGCCTGTTCTTCATCAATGTACTTCTTGTTACATCGTTGGTAACAAACGGATTGCCGTCCCGGTCACCACCAATCCAGGAACCAAACTGGAAGAAAGACGGGATATTAAAATTCTGATCGGGATACGCTTTTTTTAACGCCCATTGTAAACGCTCTATTGTCTCTGGCACACATTCGAATAAAGTTTGTTCAAAAAAGTGCAGGCCCCAGGCCACTTCAAGGGCGACAGTCGGCTTTTACAGACGAAGTTCACCAGTTAACCATAACAAATCAATCTGATCACGTAGATCATCTACAAATTTTTGTCGTTCCCGATCTGTCCAACGGCTACCTTCCAGGCGATATAGCAAAACATAAATACGACGATGAATTTCAAGTACAGTGACGCGTTTAGCTTCTGTTGGATGGGCGGTGATGGTCGGCCTGATATGAGCCTTGTCCAGAAGATTCTGAACGTCATCCGCTGAAACCTCTGCGTCTTTAGCCTGTTGAAATACATTGGCAAAGGTACCCGGAACATTTTGCAGACCACGCACCTTTTCTGTCAGTCGCCGACGGCGCATAGCGGTATTTTCTTCCGCCACATTTAATAATTGAAACCAGATGCTCCATGCCTGTAATACCCCAAGTAATAATTCTTTATTATCTTCAGGCATGGGTTTTTCACCCTGAAATAATGGCAGGATATCCGGTTGACGTAAGCGGATAACATTCTTTAATTGTTCCGTTAAAAGATCGACTACCTCTTTGGCATAGCTTGCCGATAATGAATCAATGTCCTGAGCTGCTTCGATGGAACCTTGCGTATCTTTTAACACTTATGAACTCCTCAAAAAGTGAATAATTGCTAAAGTAATTGTACCGTCAAGAGTGACGCGTTAAAAAAGTAAAATGCGTTCATCCTTGTGTTTCACCTGCTGCCTATCCTATGCCACCCTGTTTGGAGGTTCTTCACCATCAAAAAATGCTTTGACATTATCCAGTGAGCACATACCCATTGCTACCCGTGTTTCCGTTGTCGCACTGCCTAGATGAGGAAATAAAGCCACATTTTCCATTGTTAACAAGTCTTCAGTTACGGTAGGTTCGCTAGCAAATACATCTAGACCCGCACCGGCAATAACACCATCTTTCAAAGCCTGAACTAATGCTGGCTCATCAACAACATCACCACGTGCCGTATTAATCAGAATTGCTGTTTTTTTCATCATGCCAAGACGCTCTGCATTCATTAGGTTGGTATTACTACCACCACCAGGACAATGTAAAGTAACGAAATCAGCACCTTTCAAAACATCTTCCACAGAATCTAGTTGAGTTGCACTGAATTTTTTTATCACTTCATCAGAAGGTGGATAGGGATCATAAAAGCTAAGCTCCATACCGAAACCAAAATGTGCTTTTTGTGCAACTGCTTGAGCAATTCGCCCAAAACCAATAAAGCCCAGTTTTTTACCGGTAACTTTAGTCGATAGCATATGCATTGGACGCCAACCATCCCACTCCTTATTACGAACAAGACGATCACCTTCACCTGCACGTCGTGCTACCATCAAAAGCAATGTCATCGCAATATCAGCAGTGCAATCAGTCAGCACTCCCGGTGTATTAGTAACAATAACACCTGCAGCCTTTGCTGCTTCAGTGTCAATGTTATTAAAGCCAACACCAAAATTACACAAGGCTTTGCACTGCCGACCTTCCACATCAAGAATCTCGGAATTAATTTGAAAGTCAGAAACCGTTGGACAAATTACATCATAATTTTTCATGGCCTCCTGAAATTCTTCCACAGACATCTTGTGGTCATCTTCATTCAAGTGGACATCAAATAATTCTTTTGCCCTTGCTTCTGCTTCTTCTGGCCATTTACGGGTTAACAAAACTTTTGGCTTACTCACAACATTACTCCTGAATAGTGTTTATTTCTCTACAAAGAATAAAGGGCACAACATCGTAGATGAAGTGCCCTTATCTTTAAATACAAGATTGTCTACTAACCAATCTTTGCCATGACTTCTTTTACAACAGGTGCAAATGAAGCTGGATTGGGCACAACATGTACACCACATTCCGTCAGTATTTCAACTTTCTCAGCTGCACTATCGCCAACAGCAGAGATAATGGCACCTGCATGACCCATGCGAGTCCCTTTAGGTGCGGTCAAACCAGCAATGTAACCAATAACCGGCTTGCTCATATTGTCCCTAGCCCACAGTGCAGCTTCAACTTCCTGTGGCCCACCAATCTCACCAATAATGATGACCGCCTTGGTTTCTGGATCTTCTTCAAACTTCATCAAATGATCCTTAAAAGAACTACCATTAATAGGATCACCACCAATACCAATACTGGATGAAATACCAACACCAATTTCACGCATTTGATCAGCCGCTTCATAACCCAAAGTTCCGGAACGACCCACAACACCAACAGGGCCAGGAATATAGATATGACCCGGCATAATACCCATCATACATTTTCCCGGACTGATAGAACCAGCACAGTTTGGACCGGTCAACACCATCTTGTCCTCTACTTTATAGCGACGCATGTAACGCTTAACCCTGATCATGTCCTGTGAAGGAATACCATCGGTAATCGCAACACAGAATTTTATGCCCGCATCTGCTGCTTCCATAATACTGTCCGCTGCAAAGGGTGGCGGTACGAAGATGATACTTGCGTTCGCACCAGTTGCTTCAACTGCTTCTTTCATTGTATTAAATACAGGTAGATCAAGATGCTTGCTGCCACCTTTACCCGGTGTAACACCACCAACAACGTTGGTGCCGTACTTGATCATATCAGTCGCATGGAAAGTACCAATCTGACCGGTAAAGCCCTGCACCAGGACTTTGGAATTTTCGTCTAATTGAATTGCCATTTTTATGTCTCCTATTTACCGGTCGCTTTTTTCCATGCATCAACAGCCATATCGGCTGCCTCCTGCAAGGTGTCAGCAGAAATGATGGGAAGGCCACTATCTTTAATGATCTTTCTTCCCGCCTCTACATTGGTACCCGATAGTCGAACTACCAGAGGAACCTTCAGATCAATCTGTTTCACTGCCTGAACAACACCATCAGCGATCCAGTCGCAACGGTTAATACCAGCAAAGATATTTACCAGAATACATTCAACACTGTCATCAGAAAGCACCAGATTAAACGCCTTGGCAGTTCTCTCTGCCGAAGCACCACCACCGATATCTAGAAAGTTTGCAGGTTTACCGCCAGCGTGCATGATCATATCCATCGATGCCATTGCAAGACCAGCACCGTTGATAATGCAACCAATGTTGCCATCAAGACCGACATAACTTAAACCACGATCAGCCGCACGCATTTCACGCACATCTTCCTGAGACTTGTCACGCAATTCAGAAATTTTAGGGTGTCTAAACAGAGCGTTCTCATCAAAACCCATCTTCGCGTCGACGGCGACGATATTGCCTTCTTTGGTAACAACTAATGGATTGATCTCCACCATGTTTGCATCTAAATCACGCATTGCACGGTAACAACCAAGAATCGTTGTGACAGCCTGATTAACCTGTGTTTTATCCAGCTTTAATGCAAAGGCTATTTCACGTGCCTGGAAAGGTTGCATACCCACTGCAGCATCAACAGAAATCTTGAAGATAGCTTCCGGCTTGGTAACAGCGAGCTCTTCTATCTCCATACCACCTTCTGCAGATGCGACAACGGTAACACTTTCGTTTGCGCGATCTAAAACAAAGGCAAGGTAAATTTCACGGTCGATATTACAACCTTCTTCAATGTATAAACGAGAGCAAATCTTACCTGCTGGTCCAGTTTGGTGCGTTACCAGCTTTTTACCCAGTAATTCATTAGCAGCTTCTGCTACTTCATCTTCACTAAAGCAAACTTTAATACCGCCTGCTTTACCACGCGCACCAGAATGTATCTGTGCCTTTACAACCCAAACTTTGCCACCAATTTCGGTAGCACGATAAGATGCCTGCTCAGGACTATAAGCTAGTCCGCCTTTACCAACTGGCACACCGTATTCCGTCAGGATTTCTTTTGCTTGATATTCATGGATGTCCACTTGGTCACCCTCCTATACTTTAATTTAAAATTCTTGATTAACTATCTACTACTTAAGCCTTAGCAGCGATTTGATCCGCTTGCGCAATTAGATTCTGAGCCATTTTTTCTGACGCAATATCAATCATCTTGCCATCAAGTTGTGCTGCACCTGCACCTTTCTTAGCCGCGTCGTCTAAAGCTTCAAGTACACGACGTGCATGAGTCACATCTTTATCCGGTGGAGACATCACTTCATTCGCTAATGGAATTTGCTTAGGGTGAATTGCCCACTTACCGTCGTAACCGAGAGCTGCAACACGACGTGCCGCTGCTCGATAAGCATCATCATCACTGAAATCACAAAAAGGGCCGTCAATTGCACGTAAACCAAAAGCACGACATGCGGTAAGCATTTGTACTTGTGAAGTATGCCATTGATCATTTATCGCACCTTCACAAACATAATCTGGATTTAAGCCGCCGATAATGGTGGTACGTGAATGCATGCTTGCCGCGTAATCACCAACTCCAAAATGGAATGCTTCAAGACGCTTACTTGATGTTGCAATAGACATGACATTAGCCCCACCAAGAGCAGTTTCGATTAAACATTCAAAACCGATTCTTTTCTTTAAGCCCATCGCATCTTCAACTTGCGTTACCAACATATCTACAGCGTAGACATCTGCTGCCGTACCGACTTTAGGAATCAATATCGTATCGAGATTTTTACCCGCTTGTTCGATGATATCGACAACGTCACGATACATATAATGAGTATCTAAGCCATTAATACGCACGCATACTGTTTTGTTACTACAATCAAGATCATTTAATGCTTCAATAACATTTTTACGGGCTTGTGGTTTATCATCAGGTACAACGGCATCTTCACAATCAAGAAAGATGTAATCCGCGTCACTCTTTGCTGCTTTTTCAAACATCGCTGGGCTTGAAGCCGGGACAGCTAGCTCACTACGCTGTAAGCGTGGAGTAGCTGGTTCGTATGAAGTAAAACTCATGGTTATTCCTCCTTTATTATCAATATTATTTAAATAGTTAGTTCTACAGGTTCACCATGAATCTTATGAACGAGC
>CAYTIZ010000017.1:0-16185 GCA_964437885.1 uncultured Enterobacteriaceae bacterium | reverse complement strand
TGTAGGTGGAATAACAGAAGCTGATTGAGATAATTGTGAAATACGTTCGACCTGTACACGCACTGATTTAATTTTTTGACATTGCCCCAAAAAGTCGACTGTCTCTGCTGCATGTTGTTCTCGTTTAGCCGAATTTGTTAATTTCTGTGTCAGTTCACTTTTATCGAGTACTTTTTTTACATTGATCAATAATTCTTCAAGATCGATTGGTTTTTTTAAATAATCAGATGCACCTAACTTCATTGCTGATACGGCATCTTCTAATTCACCGTAGGCAGACATAACAAGAACAGAGGTGTTTGTTATAGACAATTTTATTTCAGAAAGAAAATCAAGGCCGGAGCCATCAGGTAAACGCATATCCAATAAAATCAGATCTGGTGCATTATTATTATATTCTTCTCTTGCTGATGCCAGATCGTCTGCCAGATTGACTTTATATCCTGCACGCTGCAAATGTTTCTTTACTGCTTTAGCAAAAATATTTTCGTCTTCGACCAAGAGAATTCGTTTTTCTAACGCGGGTACTTCCGCAGATGTAATTAATGAGTCCTGCATCAGGTGCCAACCTCTTTTAATTTGTGAATGGGTGCTGCAACAATGACTTCAGTCCCTTGACCATCAATAACATTGAAACTTAAATTCCAGCCATGTTTCTGACAAATCTTGAATGCGATCGGAATACCAAGCCCAGTACCAAAACGTTTTGTAGAGGGGCCTGGTTCCAAACCTTCAGACTTAGGTTCAAATGGTAAGCCTGGGCCGCTATCCAGAATATGTATTTCAATATATTCTTCCGGATTGGATAAACTTACTTTTATTGTGCTTGAAGCTGGTGAAGCATCAACTGCATTAGCTAATAAACTGTAGAGCGCTTGTTCCATTAAATCCGGATCCACAGTTAATAATTGAGTTATTTCCCAACCTTCTTTAATTATCTCAATTTTCTTATCAGTAATTTTATTACTTAGTAGCCCAAGAGCAGCATCGATTAAATCCGGCGCATTAACATTGACAAAATTTGGTTTTAACGGGTGAAGATAAGAGACTAATGAACTTACCCAGCGCTCCAAACGGTCAGTCGTTTCGATGATGACTTGACTTGACTCATTAATCTCTTCTTGATTTTCAGCATGCTCAAGTAATTGAGCAGTAGCTCGGATACTGGCCAGCGGATTGCGAATATTATGTGCAACAACCGGAACCAATGAGCCGAGTGCAGCTTGCCTTTCATTTTCGAGCAAGGCACCCCTACTTTCTGATAATTCCTTAGCCATCGAATTAATACCACTTGCCAATTCTGATACCTCTTCTACACCTTCCTCTTCAATGTGGTAATCCAGTTTCCCATGGCTAATCTCTCCCGCACCCTTAATAATATTTGCCAAAGGTTTTATAAAGCTGGCACGCATGACATATCGTGTGTAAAAAACAATGATGAACGCAATGACGAGTGGGATAGGGATAATGAATGGCGCAAACTTTGTCCACATTGCCAGAATTTCATCCAGTTTTTTATGCTGATCAGATAACACTTGTTTAAATGAGAGATAACGATTTTCAAATTTGCCGACCATTCGTTGTGCAAATGTCGGATTCAGAATTTGTATTTGTGCTAGACGACGACTATTAACATAAGGATTTTCAAAAATATTATTCATGTCGACTTGAATCTCCCGATAGGAACGATTTAATTCCTGAATAGAGATATCTTCTTCACGCGAATTTGAGCGTCTTCTTAGTTCATTAAATAGTTCAGAAATACTGCGCGAATATTCCGAGTAAGCTTTTAACGCAAGCTCATCTTCAAGTACACGGGCACGTATCATCTCCTGAATCTGAGCATAGAGTTCACCTCTAATCTGCTCGGTAAAATAAAACATGGAATTGATACGAACTGATTCAGCTGAATTATGCTGCCAAAAATAAGCTGAAAGCCCACCAAGAAGACCCGTGACTGCAACTAGAAACAAAATCGCAATTTCGTGACGAAATATCAGGTTTTTTAATGACTCAGGTCGTCTTAATGACATCGATAGAGTATAGCCCAGAAATGGTTCTAATGAACCAAGCAAATGGATATTATTAACCAAAATATTTGCGGAAATTAAATATTATTTTATTTATAAGAGCATATCTATTTGGTTTTATTAAGTTTTAAACTATTTTCATTACTTGGCATGAATGATGATAGATAAGACTTGCACACAAAGTATAAGTGTTCCGGGTTTATCCGGATTCTTTTAACAATAACTATATGAGGAGAGTTAGCATGAAATGGGAAACTCCAGAATACAGTGACATTCGTTTTGGCTTCGAAGTCACCATGTACATTAACAACAAGTAATTGTTGACATAGCTGAAGTAAAAAGGGGTCTTAGGACCCCTTTTTTTACGCCTACAGTGATGTAGGTGGGACACCAACTTTTGTTGGGCGCTTTGCGAATCCTAAGACCTGCGTCCATGCAGGCAATGCTGAGGGCGTATGGACGCGCAGGAGCAGGATACCTACTTCATCTAAACCACATCCTCTTAAACAAGTTTATTTCTTTCTTGTGTAAGTGATGAATCACCCCGGCAAAATGTAATAAAAGAAGTATCACTAGACAGATAGCACTTGCATCATGAATATCAGTAAATAATTGATTTAACTCAGGTTGCTTCCAACCCCAATGCGGCAGTGGTATTCCCCAAAATTTAGTTTTGTAACCACTAAATGACGCTGAGATATAGCCGGAAACAGGCTGAATAAACATCATCAAGTACAATAAGTTGTGTGTAGCTGCGGCCAACTTTCTATCTGTTGATGTAACATAATCTGGCAAAGCGGGTGGCGGTGAAAATATTTTCCAGCCTAATCGAATAATGGCTAATAAAGCCAACGTCAGACCAATCGATTTATGTAACCTAAAAAACCAGCTTCTTTCATCGCTACCTTTATCTAAACCTACCATATAGAGTCCCAAGCCAATCATAGCAATGATCAGTATGGCCATAAGCCAGTGAATAATAATTGCTGTGCTGCTGTATCTCTGTGTTTCCATATTACTTCTATACCTTAATTATTACTGAATGTGTTAACACGCTGGCTTTCAACCTTTTTTCTTAGGATAATACTATTTCATGCTGATATTTGGCAGTTTATTACCACTACATTTCCAAATTAGGAAAAACTCATAAATGTCCAAGTGTTTTACTTTAAACTCTTTGCTCTTGATTTCGTTACTATTAACAATACCGTTGGCACAAGCCAGTGAGTATCAGATACTGATTTCGAAAAAAAATAATGAGTTAATTGTAGAAAAAGCAGGTGAAGTCGTTAAAAAATACCATATTGCCAGTGGTAAAGGTGGTAAGGGAACAAAACGCCGGCAAGGTGATAGTAAGACGCCACTGGGGGTCTATCGTATATCAAAATTTAAAAAAAGCAGCCGTTTCCATTATTTTATACAACTGGATTACCCCAATCTTATCGACGCCTGGTATGGTTACAAGAATAAAACGATTGATGCTAATGATTTTAAGCGTATTGCTTCTGCCTATAAAAAGCGAGAAGAACCCCCGCAAGATACCAAACTGGGCGGTTTTATAGGAATTCATGGGCTTGGTGAACAAAATGAAAAAAAGCTAACTATCCATCAGGAAATAAACTGGACAGAAGGTTGCATTGCCTTAACTAATGAAGAGATAAATGACCTGAGACAATTTGTAGATGTAGGAACATCGGTCATTATCAAAGAATGAAGCACGTACTGCACAACAATTCAAAAAATCTAAAATATAAACTAATAATTATGCCGTACTATTTCTCGTGAATAAGAATACACACTTCTTCAAATTTACTGGTTTCTGCTTATTGATGTTGCTTACAGCATGTACAGATGAGTCGAACCAAATTTATGAAAAAAATACAAAAAAAACATTCGCCGATGTAATTCAGGATAGTGAATTTGTCATTACTGAAAGTAATTTTCGCATAACTAACCGCTTGCATATTGGCGAGGCCATTCAAAAACGAGGTAATGCTGATTTCCCAAAAAATGAAGTTATTTTGTTTTGCAACCTTACTCTAGGCGAAGAAATGCTGAAAATTGAACCTCGCTACATTAATTATTGTCCCTATAAAATTACGGCAACAGAAATAGATGGAGAAATCATGATAGGGACACGTCTTTTACCGATAAAAACAGGCAACCAACAAATGGATGAAATGGCTAAAAAAATAAATAAATCATTACGCTCAATGGTAGAATACGCAGCATCTGAAGACCCGTTTATTCTTGACAAAAACTAATCAAAGCACGGAAAAACATAAAGGGATATCTAGAATAATGAAGGAACAACCAGAACATAGCTTGTTACTTAGGTGGCTTATCTTAACCGGCCTTATCGCTTTTTCACTCCTCATTGCATGGAATGAAGGCGTTATTTCTTTATTATTTAGCATAGACAAAAGTCGTATCTCCTGGCTAATCGCATTAATCTACCTGCTTGTTACATTGCATTGTGCCAAACTAATTTACACGGTTTCTTTACAAACAAATCTATCCAGAAAAGTAGATCGTATGATTAAGAATGAAGATAAATTGGAGCTAAAAATTGATAACGAAGATGTTTTTATAAATGCCAGAATCAAATTACCTGCTTGTTTCATGACAGATTATATAGGCGATCTTTATTACAGAAATAAAAATATGTCAAATTCTAAAGAAGCAGCTTCAGCTTCTGACTTAATCGACGTTTATGAATCACGTTTAAAAGGCCCTCAGGAAATTGGCTGGTTTGTTTCTGACATAATGTTAAAACTTGGCTTGCTCGGAACAATTATAGGATTTATTTTGATGCTGGGTTCGGTTGCTAATATTGCTAATTTTGATGTTAGTAATATGCAGAAAATTTTACAACACATGAGTAATGGCATGGGTACAGCTCTCTATACCACTCTTGCAGGTTTAACTTGCAGCATTTTATCAGCGATGCAATATCACATGATAGATAGACACGTAGACGAATTAATCGAATTAACCCAACATTTGACACAAATACATGTCATACCAAAAATTAATGGTTCTTAATAAAAATGCGCGTTAAGGATCGCCTTCGTTCTGATCCATTTACTGACTTGCTATTTAATGACCTGCTGGGCTTTACCTGTTTGTTTTTGGTAGCAATTATGTTTATGAACCCTGAAGCGAAGTCAGGGATTATCGATCCAAAAGCAGAATATATTTTGACTGTTACCTGGGAAGATAACAGTCCTGATGATATAGATGTTTTAGTGGAAGATCCGGAAGGACAAATAGTCTGGTTTAGAACACCTGAAGCAGGTTTATTACATCTGGATAGAGATGATCGCGGATTAGTTAATGACACAATTACAATAAACGGGGAAGAAGTTCAAAACCCGCTTAATCAAGAAGTAGTCACGCTAAGAGGTATTGTTAAGGGTGAATATATTGTCAATCTACACTACTACGCATCTGAAACAGGGCGGCCGGTTGACGTCCATGTCAGATTGGCAAAAGTAAACCCTAAGCTGGAAATCGTCTACTATGGAACGGTTATTCTGCAAGAGAAAGGCGATGAAAAAACAGCAGTCCGATTTTCTATCGGACGTGAGGGCAACGTTTTTGGACTAAATTTTCTACCAAAGTCTCTTATAGATCTTGGTTAAATGATAATTACAATGGAGAAATTATTGTGGCATTGGGCATAACCGGTATTATTACAGCTTATATTTTGCTTGGGCTACTACTGCTTAGCATTAATCTTTATTCAAAATGGTCATGGCCAGTTAAAGCAGCAACCATCATTCTTACATCTACTTTTTATGTAGTAACATATTATTCCTTTCCTCCCTTACTTGGTTGGCCGACATCTCAATATCCTCCTGCGCAATTTCGTTTGATTGCAGCCCATGTCGTTCAACCTAGTAAAGAAACAGGTAAAGAAGGTTCTATTTATCTTTGGCTAACAGAGATAGAAAATATGACCGATTTAGCAGAACCTAGAGCCTATAAACTACAATATACTAATGCATTACATGAAAAAATCATTAACGTGAAAGCAAAACTGGATAAAGATATTTCTCAATTAGGTGAATTTAAGGAGCCTGATGATGCTTTCAATCAGGTTGTTGAACAAAAACGTGGGGTAAAATCAGTAAAAATTGAATTCTATGATTTGCCTGATCCATTATTTCCAGATAAAGGTTAAATAAAAGGTTTTTTTTGAACAAAAAAATATTCTCAAGATTAATATTTTTCTGTCTGATTTTAGTTTCAAGACAGTTATTTGCGTGGGAAGCATTAACTAATGAACTTGATATCAGCTGTCAACAAACAGCTAAAATACTTGCATGTGAATACAGAATGTTATCTCAGAAATCATCTCCTTCAATTAATGCAAGTTCAAATAACACAAAACTGCAAGTTAACGAAGATAATAAATATCCTGAAAATAAAGATACAACGGCAATATTATTTCTGGTAGATACAAGTGACCCTGGTAGGCAGAACGTTATTGAAAAAAATAAAGTACATATAAAAAAGTTATTAATGACATTAAAACCCAACTATAAAGCTGGACTGGCATCATTTGATAAATCTCTACAACTTCAGTCCCCGATTGGAACATCCATTTTTTTGCTATCAAAATCATTGGACTCCTTAAAAGCGGCAGGAAAAACAACCGAACTATATCGAAATTTATTAACAGCAATAGAGCATCTGAATTCATTTGAAGCAGAACGAAAAGTCATTGTTTTATTATCTGATGGACAAGCTGAGGATAAAGCCTACTTCCATTCGGATGTCATCAAAACTGCCCGAAAATCTGGAATTATAATAAATTCAATCGGCTACCCTCGTTCTGTCTCCTTATCTGTTGCGTTACAAACAATAAGAAGATTAAGTGAAGAAACAGGCGGCAGTTATATTGAAACGGATATGACTTACACTTTACCAGACAATTATTTTAAGCAGGCTTTTAATAATATTAATAACACAGGTAGCTTCTCCGTTGCATTAAATGAGTTATATCAGAGTATTAATCCAGCGACTTCAGTTAAATTAACTTTTAAAACTAAAACAGGCACAAAAAATATTAATGTTCCTGTCACTATAAAAATTGCAAAAAATACCATTCAGAAACAAGCTTCTGCCCCGAAGGCTAAAACAGCAAGCGTTAAACAACCAGCTTCAGTTAAAAATACAGCAAGTAATTTTCCAATCCAAATAGTAACCAAACAAGCTACAACACAGCCGATTAACTTATGGCTTTGGTATGGACTGCCCGCAGCGTTCATTATTATCATCGTTTTCATACTTCTCATTTTATTTCTTTTATGGGATAGAAAACCGAAGTCTCGATCAGACGACTCAAAAAACGATTACAGACCCTATGCTTATTTAATTTCAAATGATGAGAATGAAACACGCTATCCGATTACACGTACCATTTGGCGAATTGGTCGTAGCAAAGATAATGAATTAAATCTGGATGACACATCTATATCCAGGCGTCATGCCGAAATACATAGAAACAGTAATGGAAGCTTCGATATCATTGATATGAATTCAATGAATGGTGTTTACATCAATAACGAAAAGGTTGGAAAGGCAGAATTACACGAAGGTGATATTCTTGAAATAGGTGATTTTTTTCTACACTTTACACAACTTGCCGCTGATTATTCACTTGAAGAGTCAACGGTGATGCAAAAAACCAGAACTCCGAGTACACATTAATCCTATCAATTTTCAAACTATAGGTTTGCTTGAATTTAAGTACTCATTTATTAAATCTGTCATAGCTGATTCTTCCAATAGCGGTCGTTCATCCCCAAACCATTGATTTTCATTTTCAATAATCTGTTGTGCTATATTATTACTGACTACTCTGCCCTTTTTATTTTTACACAAGCCCGGAGCATTAACTAATAGTGATGTGGCAGCACCTAAAACAATTTCCCTATGCTTCTGATATTTCATATCTTGTACTCCATCTCCCTGATCAGGATCAGAAGTAACTTCTGACGGCTTTATTGTCTGAGCAACAAATGTCATTAAAGTGCTAAATTCAGCAGGCATTGATATTCTGCTAACCGTTGCCCAACAATAAAGATCAAGCGGTCTTACCTCCCACTCGGAATCAGACATGTCAATATTAACGACAGACAGAAGTTTCTTCTGAACACACTCTTGCGCATGTTTCTGCAAACTTTCTATTTTATCTGACACTTCATTATCCAGCGATTCGCTAACATCAGGGTCTACACCAAATAATAATGGAATTCCTTCTCTATTAAGTAACCATTTATCTTTGCACGCCCATTTTTCATACAATTTTTGTAGTGTTAATTTACCTTTTCCATATGTCTTTTCTTCTCGCTCGTGCATTGACATTTCTGGAGCACTAACAGAATTGCCAGACTTGTTTTTTTTAAACGAAGATAATAATACTTTTATTTTACTAATAATATTCATAAGTATATTTTTATTGATTAAATAGCAGCAAGATAATCAAGTTCAGACTGACTGAAACCAGCTATTAATCTTGCTTTATGATTTATCTTTTTCGTTTTTACTGAAGGGAAAAAATCATCGACAATTTGTTTAAATTTTTCTTCTGGATCCATATTCAATTGCGCACACAAGTAACGGTACCATTTTGTTCCAACTAGCACATGACCAATTTCTTCCTCCAGAATCAACTCAAGTATAGAAACAGTTTTATCATCTTTTATCTGCTGGAATCGTTCAATTAAATTTGGTGTCACATCAAGACCACGAGCTTCCATAATACGAGGCACAACTGCCAAACGCAGCAACACATCATGCTCTGTTTGTTTAGCTATAGTCCAAAGACCATCATGTGCAGGAAAATCACCGTAGTCATATCCTATGCCATTTAAATCATCACGCAATAACTTGAAATGTTTTGTTTCTTCCACAGCAATTCGTGTCCAATCAAAATAAAATTCATTCGGCATATTTTGAAAGCGACAAATTAAATCCCACGCAAGATTTATAGCATTGAACTCTATATGTGCAAAAGAATGAATCATTGCAGCTCTGCCTTCAATAGTTTGAAGGTTTCGTCTAGGTACATCTTTTGGCGTAATTAATACAGGTTTCTCTGGGCGACCTGGTATCATTAACTCAATATCAATGGGATAAGGTGAAATATTAGTACTGCCATTTAATATTTTTTTTGCCACATCTGTCGACAACAATAACTTCTTATCCAGACTGGATTCAATAAGACACTGATGCGCAAGATTAAATAGTTGATCCATTATTGCTGAATGACATTTTCATAACCAGACCAATGAATATCCCATGATGATTCATTCTTATCTGCAGAGTAGCTTTTATCTATACAAAAACCAGGGATAACGGCTAATTCACTGTTAATGTAAATAAGTGGAATTCTGTCTCTAAGCCATGGCAACACAGATTGCTCCTGAAATAATTGTTTCACTGTCTTCGAATGAGATAAATTATCAGGGTGGATTTTCTCACCGCCTTGTCTATAGCGAATAACAAAATCAGCATTCTCTGTCTTCAATTTTGAAATTCCTTTACCACATTCTGATTTAGCAACAAGTGTTTCATCTGAAATATCTAAAATATTTTCAAGTTTCCACGTATATTCAACATTAACATCATGTTCAGACATCATTTTAAAAGCATAAAGTAGATTCTTATAGCGCCTAACCTCGACATTTTCCCAGTTTACACAGGGCGATTTTTCCGTGGCCGAATAAATTATATCCGAAATGATCTGATCAATATTTTTCGAACCAGGAGAATTTAAATTCAATTCTTTCAACCATAAAAAAATAAGATTTTTTTGTCTTTCTATACTTAGATTTTGAATAACATCAAGATCGAGACTCATCATGTTTTTATGCTGAGCAAGATTAATATCGTCCTTTGCCACTTCATCAAGCAACATTCTCGATTCTTTTTGATGATTAATCAGACGATTAATCGTTTCTCTATATGCAGGCCATCTTTCTTCAATAACCGGCATTATTTTATGTCTAAAATAATTTCTGTCATAACGCACATCTAAATTACTTTTATCATTTTTCCAAATTATGTTGTTTTCTTCAGCATAACGCTTTAATTCACTACGCGAGTATTTCAATAGTGGTCTGGCGTGAAGAGCTTTCGCATATTTTTTAACTAATGGCATTGATGCTAATCCTCGCGGACCAGCACCTCTCAATGCTTGAAGAAAAAAAGTTTCAACTTGATCGTCCTGATGGTGCGCAGTAAAAAGCACATCATTTTTATTCATAACTTCTTCAATAAGCGAATAACGTTTTTCTCTAGCCCAAGCCTCGACACTTGAACCTTTTGGACAGACTTCGATTACTTGAAGCTGCGTAAAAGGAATATCGTATTGTAAACTCTGTTTTTCACAAAATACTGCCCAATCATTGGCTTCTTCCTGTAGACCATGATTGATATAAATAATTTCCATATCCTGATCTATTTTATTTTTATTTGAATAAAACAGATGTAACAAAACACTGGAATCCATGCCACCACTACAGGCAATCCAGAATTTTCCTGAAGCCGAGAATTGATTTAAATCAGAAAGAAAACTATCTTTACACAGGAATATTGTCACGGCAGATTTTTCATGTATTTGATATAAAATTACCACTCTTGCGGCATTGCCTACATGGATGTAGGTACTTAGGATTCGCCTAAAGCGCCTACTGTTGGTGCAGGAAAAAAAATCCTGGCATTACGTCCATGTAAATAACATTAATTCTGTTTGAACTCACCAAACTGTCTTAGCTTTTCTTGTCTTTGCGTTACAACTTCGCTAATTGAGAGTTGCTTTAGTTGCTTTAGCTCTTCGATCAATACTTGTTTGATTTGTTTGGCCACTTCATCAAAATTCCGATGAGCACCACCTAGTGGTTCATTAATAATACGATCAATGAGCCCAAGTTCATTTAGTCTTGGGGCTGTGATACCCATAATTTCAGCGGCTTCTTTTGCTTTATCTGCACTCTTCCAAAGAATAGAAGCACAACCTTCAGGCGAAATAACTGAATAAGTACTGTATTGCAACATCAACAAACGATCTGCAACACCAATTGCCAAAGCACCACCGGAACCACCCTCGCCAATTACTGTGGCGATGATGGGTGTTTTTAATTCAGACATTACCAATAAATTTCTGGCAATGGCCTCACTTTGTCCACGTTCCTCAGCATCAATACCAGGATAAGCACCTGGTGTATCAATGAAAGTCAGTACCGGCATATTGAATCGTTCTGCCAACTGCATAATTCTCAATGCCTTACGATAGCCTTCTGGTTTAGGCATACCATAATTACGCATTATCCTGTCTTTAGTATCTCGACCTTTTTGATGACCGATTACAGCAACCGGCATATTATCAAGTCGTGCTATACCCGTAATAATAGCCGAATCATCCGCGAAATATCTTTCCCCATGCAGTTCTTCAAAATCGGTAAATACTCGATCAATATAATCTTGCGTATAAGGACGTTGGGGATGTCTGGCAATTTGAGAAACTTGCCATGGACTCAGGGAGGAGAAAATTGACTCGGTAAGCTCAGAACTACGCTTTTCCAGCCTTGAAATTTCTTCATTAACATTAATTTCTTTATCATTACCAACATAACGCAGCTCTTCAATTTTAGCTTCGAGTTCAGCAATAGGTTGTTCAAAATCCAGAAAATTCATATTTAAATCAAATCGTTATTGTTAACTTTTGGATTATACTCGATTTCAATCTGTTTTATATCAAGTATATTCGTTAATTCATCTACCAAATCATCACTAATTCTCACGTTCCATTCTTTCCCGAATGGTACCAAAGCCACGGCATCTGTCTTAACATATTTCACTATTACATTTGACACGTCATGTTTATATTTAAGTAAAATATTTTTAATATTGTTAATCATGTCATTGTTCATCTGTGATTCATGTAAAGTTAACTTCAATGAGCTAACAAGATCAAATAGATTATCCCGCTTACGAATATCATCTATAGAAAATATACTTTCCGCCATTATTTTAATTCCACCTTCATAATAGTCATCAGTCTTGACATTGCCTTTCACTATTATCAAATGATCTTTAATTAAATAATGTCGATATTTTTCATAATCATCTGTTTTTACAACAACTACTTTACGAGAAGTATTATCATCAATTTTAACATCATATTCCTCTCTCATTCCTGATTTGCGAATACTCATAATATATCCAGCAACTTTTACAGCGCCCACTTTTATTCCAAATAGTTGTCGCGATATCTTTGATAGTTCCTGTTTATATCTATTAATAGGATGCCCCGACAAATAAAAACCTAAAGTGTCTTTCTCATATATAACGCGCTGTTTATCATCCCAGTCTTTAACCACATCATATGCAGAAGAAAAATCAACTTCATCATTTGGATCGGATGAGGCTTCAAGACCAAACATATCATTTTGCCCGCTGTCTGTATTTTTATTATGCTGTTCAGCGAGAGATGTTGCTTTTGCAAGATTTTCATTCAAAGTACTTCTGCCAGCACCAAGTGAATCCATCGCACCCGATTTTATTAATGCATCAAGTACTCTCTTATTTGCTTTTCTAAGATCTATTCGCTTACATAAATCGAATAAATTTTCATAGGATCCATTTTCTTCTCTCTCAGTAATGAGATTATCAATCGCAGCTGCGCCTACTCCTTTTATTGCACCTAACCCATATTGAATGCTTTTATCATTTATGACAGTAAAACTATAAAAACTGGCATTAACTGAAGGTGGAATCACCTCTATCTTCATTCTGCGTGTTTCCTCAAACAACATAACAACTTTGTCAGTATTATCCATATCTGAAGATAACACTGCCGCCATAAAAGCAGCGGGATAATGTGCTTTTAACCATGCTGTTTGATAAGCAACCAACGCATATGCAGCAGAGTGTGATTTATTAAAGCCATAACCAGCAAATTTTTCCATTAAATCAAAAATCATTCTGGCTTGTCTTTCATCAACGCCAAGATTAACTGAACCTTCAGTAAAAATAACTCTTTGCTTTGCCATTTCTTCCGGTTTTTTCTTGCCCATTGCCCGACGTAGTAAATCAGCAGCACCAAGTGTAAAACCGGCTAAAACCTGAGCAATCTGCATAACTTGTTCTTGATAAAGAATTACTCCATAAGTTGGCTTCAAAACAGGTTCCAGATCATCATGCATATACTGTACGCGCGCTCTACCATGTTTTCTTTCTACAAAATCATCGACCATACCTGATTGCAACGGACCGGGTCTAAACAAGGCAACAAGCGCAATAAGATCATCAAACACATCAGGCTTGAGGCGGCTTACTAACTTTTTCATCCCATCTGATTCCAGTTGAAATACAGCCGTTGTATCCATACGTTGAATCAATGCATAGGTGGCCGGGTCATCAAGGGGTATTTTTCGAATATCAATTTTATCTTTGTTTTGCTGTTTTTTTATCCGATTAATGTCTCGCAATGCCCAATCAATAATTGTTAATGTTCTCAAACCAAGAAAATCAAATTTAACCAGACCGATATCTTCAACATCACCCATATCAAATTGAGTGACCGTCGCTTGAGAACCCTGTTCACAATAAAGTGGCATATAATCAGACAAAGGTTTAGGTGCAATGACAAGACCACCAGCATGACGTCCAGCATTTCGTGAGAGTCCTTCAAGTTTTTTCGCCAGATCAAATAAAGACTTAACATCTTCTTCTGAGTTATAACGTCGCTTTAGTTCTTTTTCTTCCTCCATGGCTTTATCCAAAGTCATACCTATATCAAACGGAATGAGCTTCGCTATTTGATCGACAAAACCGTAAGGAAAACCTAATACTCGACCTACATCTCTGATTACTGCTTTTGCTGCCATAGTGCCATAAGTAATAATTTGCGATACATGATCGCGACCGTATTTTATCGCAACATATTCGATAACTTCATCTCGGCGTTCCATGCAAAAATCAATATCAAAATCAGGTAAAGAGACACGTTCCGGATTTAGAAAACGTTCGAATAAAAGATCATATTCAAGCGGATCTAGTTCGGTAATATCTAACGCATAAGCAACCAGTGAGCCGGCACCAGAACCTCGACCAGGCCCTACAGGAATTCCATTCTCTTTTGCCCATCGAATAAAGTCAGCTACAATAAGAAAATAACCCGAAAAACCCATTTTTGTAATAACATCAATTTCTACATCTAATCTTGAGAAATACTCTTCACTATTCGATTCAGTTATTCGCTCGTCTTCCCTGATTATTTTCAATAATCCAGCTTTTGCATCATCTATTAATCGTTGATCCTGAGTTTCATTTTCCTTCACTGGGAAATGCGGTAAAAAATGCTCCCCCAAACAGAACTCAATATTGCAACGCTGTGCAATTTTAACTGTATTTTCTAACGCCTCAGGAATATCGGAAAACAATTCCTGCATTTCTTCAGATGTCCTAACATACTGTTGAGAAGTATATTGTTTAGGTCGTCTTGCATCATTTAATGTATAACCTTGATATATACAGACACGTGCTTCATGTGCATCAAAATCATCTTCATCAAGAAAACGAACATTATTACTGGCAACGACGGGAATATTAAATTTTTCGGCATATTCTATCGCCTGGTTTATATGATTATTTTGTCCCTTAGAGCCGATTCTCTGTATTTCAAGATAGTATCTATCTGGAAATAATGAAGACCAGCTTTCACTGCTTTTTTCTATTTTAGATTCATCCTGATGTAAAATTAAATTTGAAAAGCAGCCATTGTTCGCACAATCAATAGCAATAAGACCTTCATTATTTTCCTTAAGCCATTCGTAGTGCACAAAGGGGATACCTCGATGCTGTCCTTCGATATAACTTCTCGTAATTAATCTGGATAAATTTTGATAACCTTCAAAATGCTGACATAGCAATACAAGATTAAATGATTCATTTAAATTGTTGTTTACGACTTTTATTTCAGAGCCGATTAATGGTTTAACGCCTTGATTTTGCATAGCACGATAAAACTTCACAGCTGAAAAAGTATGGCATTGCTCTGTAACCGCAATTGCAGGCATAGATAGTTCCGCTGCCTTTGCCGCTAACCGGTCAATCTTTATCATCCCATCAATTAATGAGAATTCAGTGTGAAGATGTAAATGGATAAAACTCATAACCGGAATAAAAGCTATAGATATTTAGCAACAGGAGTAAAACTTCGACGGTGAATTTCTGTTATACCTAGTTTTTCTAATGATTTAATATGTTGTTTCGTCGGATAACCTTTATGCGATGAAAAACCATAGCCTGGATAAACTTCATCAAACCTTATCATTTCATCATCGCGTGCAACTTTTGCGATAATTGATGCTGCACTAATTGCAGGAACCAGGCTATCACCCTTAATAATTGCAATTTTTTCATAATCAACATCAGGAGTATATTGTCCATCAACCACAACCATCTTTGGTTTAATTTTTAATGATTCAACAGCGCGTTTCATCGCTAACAAACTTGCTTTAAGTATATTTAATTCGTCAATCTCTTCTACTTCTGCACGTCCTAATGACCAGGCTAATGCATTAGCTTTAATTTCATTTGACAATTGCTCACGTTTTTTTTGATTTATTTTTTTTGAATCATTCAGGCCATTAATTATCTTTGCGGGATCCAGAATCACAGCAGCTGCAACCACGGGGCCTGCTAGTGGTCCTCTTCCAACTTCATCAACACCCGCCAATAATTCGACATGATTAAGAAATGAAAGATCAGGCATTTTTTATCCTAGAAACCGTAGTTGGACGCGTTTGCACCGTGAATCATTTACAAAGAACGGCATGTTAAGTGTGCATTTCTTAGTTCAGTTACCTGCATGGATGAAGGTAAGGAGCGTGAACAAAAATCAACTATTCTACGCAAGGCTTTTGCTGTCAAGCAAATGGGCTCGAAAAAGGTGCAATCAAATGCGTAGACATATTCACCCAATAGTTGAAATACTGAAATATGATAAGTTATTCGTTTATTATACATAGCTTTGATTTTGTGTCGGTCAACTGCGGCTTTTAGGTTTTCCCTGAATTAATTCGATTACTGCCTTTGCTGCTTGTTTATCCGCACCTTTTCTAAGTTGTTTCGATAA
>CAYTIZ010000016.1:14029-16396 GCA_964437885.1 uncultured Enterobacteriaceae bacterium | reverse complement strand
TGATACTTATCGTTCTAAGTGCTTGTTTATTCGACAGGTCATTGGGCAATGCACAGATTAGTAAACCAAGAGTTTTCGACTTGCCATTTCATGTCCCTACACCTTGTGTTTCCCTCAAAGCTTTGCTTCATATAGCTTTCAAACGGTGTCTCTTCCAGTTAACGGGGCAGCAGTGAATATGATATGGAAAATTTTGAACTTGTATTTTCCGCATACTTTAAATTATTAGAAAAAAATTAATCCCTAATACAGATAGAACTTTATTTTTCATGAAAAAACTATATTCACTCACTAATAATTCAATGTCACTTTAAAGTCACCTCAAAAAGATAATGCTATTTTTTATCTTGCCCCTGATTATACATTAAACTTGTAATCTGCTCGGATATTAACCCCATAAGAAAAATTAAAACTGCAGTCGTAAATAACAAAGCACTCATATTTGTAAAACGACCCATCGTTGTATAAGTATACAAATAATATAATAATCCTGTAGAAAAGCTAGCAATGCTTAGTGGAAAAAATATTTTCAATGGTGAATATAACGTACCAATTTTGAATAAAATTAATAAAAACCTGATTCCGTCTTTTATTAACTTAATATGGCTCTTTCCTATTCTTATATTTGCTTCTATAGGGATGTAACCTACACTATAGCCAGAACGGAAAAATGCCATTGTTGACGTTGTCGGATATGAAAACCCATTAGGTAATAGATAAAGAAATTTTTTGAAATATACTGCTTTTACAACACGAAACCCAGAAGTAAGATCTTCAACTTTCTGACCAACCATAAGCGTGGCAAACCAATTATAAAATGTATTAGCGCATAGCCTGCCTATACTAGCTTGTGATGAAGCTGACCTTGCGCCAACAACCATATCATATCCGTGTTCAATCTTATCAAGAAGCATCCTTATATCTTCTGGATTATGCTGTCCATCAGCATCCATAAAAACGAAAAAATCACCTTTTGCCTCTCTTGCCCCTGTCTTAATAGCGGCACCATTCCCCATCGAATAGGCATGTGAAACCACATCTACTGAATTATTTCGACACACATCAACTGTGTTATCAGTTGAGCCATCATCGACGACCAGTATTTGACTTTCTGGATACAACGTTCTTAATTTTGGCAAAAACATTTCTAAAGCACTTGCTTCATTTTTTGCCGGTAAAATGATACTTATTTTGTTATTCATAATAATTTCACTTTAATTAGAATTATTCGTCTGAATCCTTTGGCAATCAATTTTATTTGTCCATAGTCGTGCTTTCTAATTCTTCTAATAATACGGATTCCATATAAGAAAAATCATCCCAAACTGTAGATTGCTTAAGTTTATCTATACCAAAATTCTCAGAAATAATTTCTCTTGTTTCAAGCAAATAATCATGAGCCAACTTATATTGCCCATTGGTAGCTATTATTGCGATTTGCTGAAGAGCGACACTCGGGTGCATATAGATGCGAAATGATTCCAAGAATGCATCTCTTGCTTTTTGATAATTTTTTGATCCCAGTTCAAGCCGACCCATTAAATGCATCATCTCATGTACCCGAATACCATGCTTCTTGATATTTGGATTTTTTAATGTCGAGAGAAGAATCTCTTTCATGTCATCATACGTTATAAGGTCTCTGCAACGGGAAGATAAAAAAACAGTCATTAATAGATCGAGATTCTTATATAGGTAATCAGATGCAGTATGGCTTGTCTCCTCGAGAAGCGCATTAAGTCTATCGATATCACTTCTGCTTAATGTTCCTGTCCCGCAGTTATATCCAACAAGCCCAATCCATATATAGACATTATCGGGTAGAGCCTTTATACCTTTCTCTATAAATGCTTCCGCCAAATCATAACGGTGAAGTCGGTGTGCTTGAATATGACCCTCTATATAGTTGCGAGAAGAACCAGGATTGTTCTCAGTCCACACGGATAAAAGTAACAACTGGTTACCCCATAAATTCGCCCGCGCATAGGTTAAACCGCTGTATATACTAATTATCAGAGCTCCAGTTATCAGGACTTGCTTTTTATATTTTTTATAGAAATGAAATAGGCCATAACTTAGGGCAAAGAAAAACATCATCGAAGGTAAGTAGTTACGGTGCTCAAAATAAAGCTCCAATGCGATAAAAGTAGATTCCATCAAATGGCCGGCAAAGTAGAAAAGTATAGCGAATGCTAATACGGGGTATCTCTTTCGATAATATATTGAACACCAAAGTATTCCGACAATAAAAATAACGGCTGGCAATGTAGTCCAAGGTTCAATCAAACTTGTCGAAATCGGATAATTTTCATAATGAAGTCCATTGGTAGATGATCTTGGTATCAATAACAAATACAAATAATATAC
>CAYTIZ010000016.1:0-14010 GCA_964437885.1 uncultured Enterobacteriaceae bacterium | reverse complement strand
CTCGGTTAATAGTCTTTCAATTAGACTAAAATCTCTCAGGTAGAAAGTGTTTATCCATGATTCCTTATATAGGAATATAGAAGAGGCCATAATCATTATAGGCAAGTATATATAACACCTCTTCCAAAATAGAAAATACCTTGCTATCTGTTTTTCCTTAGCGAATAGCGTTACTTCAAATACTAATAAATAAAAAGGAATTAGCGCGGCATTTTCTTTACAAAGCAGTCCAAGAAGCCCAAAGCCAGGTGTAGCAATGATTAGCCAAAACCATGCCTTATTACTGCCATTAACAAGCTGAAGGCGACCATGTAGATAAGAAATTAAACTCAACAAAACAAATATAGATGATAATATTGTCATCCTTTGTACGATATAGAGCACAGTTGAAACAAATAAGGGATGAGTTAACCATGCCATTGCGGCATACATTGCAATTAATTCGCGTTTCCTTTGATCCCAACCTAAATTTTTGCCTATTAAAATAAGACAAAATATCAATAAACAAGCACAGAGCAAATGCAGCATAACATTTGTCTGAATGAAGACTTCAGGTGTCGACGGCCAAATATTGTCATTCATCATAAAAGAAAGAAATGCCAGCGGTCGCTCGGTATGCCTTAAAAATTGCCACAGGCCATCATAGCCGCTACGCATCTCAATAAACTTTTTTAGATTAATAGAATCGTCAAAAAGAAATCCGGCGCTAAAACCGGGAAAATAGATAAAATAAGTAAATAATAATAATAGGAGGAATAGGAAGGGATAAATCTTGTCTAGGGTCTTCATGACTAAATTTTATACGGAAAAAAACCGATGCTGCCAAGCTAAGCAGACATCGGTTTTATTTTTAAAGATGTTAACTAATTAACGACAATTAGATGGTCTCAATTTGCTTGCTACAGTGCCACTAGTACACGTCCAAGTAATTGCACCGACGTCATCAGTTGGCGTTAGTATAATTGTAGTGCCTGTAGCTACTTTCGTGTTATAGGTAACCGTAATGATTCCACTATTGCCAATTGCGACACTCCTCACAGCATTACCCGTGATAGAGGCAGATGATGCTAAACCGGCTGAGGCATTCGAATTAGGAAATGCCCCTTCACTCGCTTGGTATTCAGCAACTGCTAATTTTGCAGATCCAGCAAGACCCATACCTTCAGAAACATGCGCTCGCTTGGTATAATCTTGATATGAAGGTATCGCAACAGCGGCAAGAATACCGATAATGGCGACAACGATCATTAATTCAATGAGGGTAAAACCCTGTTGTGTTTTCTTCATTTTAAACTCTCCAAATTTTATTTTTTATAAAAATTCTATAGAATAGTACAATATCAATGTATATCGAGCTTAATACAAGCACATACTACGCCAAACAGAGTTTTCTACCAGAGCTAACATAAATAAAACAAGCTAACTAATTGAATATAAAATAATAATAATAATAATTAAATTATTATTTCAGCTCAGCTTGTAACGTTTTACCTCTATAATATATGACAAATTTTGTCAGTTCTTTTAAAAAATGTCACTCATTTAAGACGATTTCTTTGAAAACCACGGCTTTGGGATTGCCATGGCTGATATGTAAATTTAATCTGGCTATCGCCTCTTCTTTCTCTTCCAGTAAAAGCAATAATTCAATCATGTAATAATCAATTGTCCATAATTCCGATGCCGATTGTTTACCTAGGGATAACTGTGTATCAGCCCATGAAGTTAGACTATCGATAATTTGCCTGATATTTATAAAATCACACTGACGATTAGTATAACTCTGCAAAAAATGATCCAAAGCTAATGAAACCATTTGTGGATGGTTCAGGTTCAAATCCTTATCCAATATTCTATATTCCTGCGACGGAATATTATTTGCTAATTCACAGTAAATGTGAAACCGTTGTATTTTAGCTGGGAGCGACTCGGCAGGTCGTGCAGAGATTATTGCACTATTTATTGATAGACTTGAGGACAGATCTTTCTTTTTTACCAATTCTCCAACTATTTGAAGACTCACTCTTACTGATTCAGGGTTGTTTTTGTAAGCATTCAAAAGTATTAAGTCATAAGAAGACCAGACTTTAGCCTGCGCATAGCTATGCTGCCCTAATAATACGCAATACATGACAGAAACAACAAACAGACACTTTCTTGCTCCACTTGTCGCTATAAGCCTGTCGATGATTAATATCAATGATAAATAGATCCCGACTGAAGGAAAATAATTTCGATGTAGAAAGAATAGTTCTAAAGGAAAAACACTGCTTTCTAATAAATGTCCGGAAAAATAAATTAAAATACCAGCACTAATATATTTATATTTACTACTTTTCAAATTTAAAAGTGAAAATAATATCAAAGTGAATATAAATATCAGGCTACATATAGTTGCTGGATTCCAGAACGTTTCTCTTATCTTGAAATCATCCCTGAATATACGAACATCTACTGATTGGGGCACCAATAATTCTTTCAAATAGACCATCAATGCGACAGGTTGCGTGTACAATCTTTCGCTAAGAGAAAAGTCTCTGTTGGAATAATCCAGGAGACCAAGATTAATCATAAATAATATTAATATTAGAAAAAATATGCCGAAAATTAATAGAAAAGATACTGTCATCTTTTTATTAATACGATTGAAATCAAGCGTGTCAAAAAAACAAAGCTCAATACATAAAATAATAAGCGGCAATAGAATTGCATTTTCCTTGCTTATCAATGCTAATATCCAACTTGCAAGACAAAACAATATTAATCCTGATGAATGAATATTGAGTTTCTTAAAGGAAAGCCTCATATGTATATATGCAATACAAGCAATTAACATAAAAGTTGTTACTAACAATGTTGCCCGTTGAATGATATAAAACACCACGCCAGTATTAACCGGGTTCAATAGCCAAAACCCCATTACTAATGTTGCATAAATTACTGCTTTATCCGGCGATAGTTTTATTTTTAATAAAGAATAGATTAAACAATAGACCAATAGACCATTAAGCAGGTGGATAAATAGATTTGATAATTTCAAATCAAAAATAATTAACTTGCCTTTTATCCAGTGGTTAATAACAAACGTAGTCATCGTCAAACCACGGCCAAACGGACCGGCATTATTCTCAAAGATAGCTAATTTGTAATCTGCTTTTTCCCCAAGCAATGGAGCTAAATTACGGTGATCGTCGTAAATTAATGGGCCTTTTAGACCTGGTGATAATATTAGTGCGGTAGCCATAAGTAGTATGGCAACCCACAGGAATTTATTGAAAGGAAATCTAATGCTCATTAATACGTATTCATTTTGGAATCTTGTGTAGAACTTATTCTTTGACTTCCATTTTTTTCAACCGATATCTAAATGCGCGGAAACTGATGCCCAACAATTTAGCTGCAGCAGTTTTATTACCTCGGGTCTTTTCAAGTGCTTCCATAATTTTTTGTTTCTCTATATCACCTAGCATTGAATCCAATGCGGCATAGTTTTCAGTTTCATTTTGAGATGCTTCTGAAAGCTGAATATCTTCCTTATTAATACAAGTATCCATAGATAAAATCGTTGCGCGTTCAAGAATATTTTCCAACTCTCTAATATTTCCTGGAAAGTAATACGACTCTAATAACTTTTCGGCGTCTTTACTTAATGCCTGTTTTTTATTACCTGACTCTAAAGCCATTTTTTCAAGTATGTGATCAATTAAAACTGGAATATCTTCAGTTCTTTCTCTTAACGGAGGTACTTTAAGTTCAATAACATTAATGCGATAAAGTAGATCCTGACGAAATAATCCCTGGCTCACTTGCTCCGCTAAATCACAATTCGTAGCGCTTAATATTCTGACATCAACACGAATTTCATTCTGTGAACCAACTGGTCGTATTACTTTTTCTTGAATAGAACGTAATAATTTAACCTGCATATGTTGAGGAAGCTCGGCTATTTCATCAAGAAATAATGTGCCTCCATTAGCAGCCTGAAATAGCCCTTCTTTATCAGAGACTGCACCCGTGAAACTGCCTTTTATATGCCCAAAAAATTCACTCTCCATTAAGTCATTCGGGATAGCGCCACAGTTAATAGCAATAAAAGGTTTATCTGCGCGTGGCCCATAATCATGGATCATATGTGCCGCAAGTTCTTTACCTGTCCCTGATTCACCGCTGATATAAATGGGCGCTTGACTACGAGCAACCTTTTCGATTGTCCTTCGTAAATCCTGAATGAGCTGACTATCGCCTATAATGGTCGGCTTAGTAGAAACTTGTTTCGGCTTAATATTCAGAGCACCTTGCACGACTGACCTCAACGAGTTTAAATCAACTGGTTTTGTCAGGAAATCAAACGCCCCATATTTCAATGCTTGAATTGCGCAGTCCATACTTCCATGTGCGGTAATTACGGCGATAGGAATATGCGGGAAATTCGTTTGCAGTTCGTTGACAAATTCAACACCATCGCCGTCTGGTAACTTCATATCCGTTAAACATAAATCAAATTTATATTGATTTAATAATGTTCGTGCCTTTGCAAGATCCTCGGCACAATGACTATTAATTTTCATACGCTGCAACGTTATCTGCAATAACTCTCGAATATCCGGTTCATCATCTATGATTAGTGCAAGTTGCGACATTTTAAATCAATTCATCCTGTTTATTGGAATGCATGAAGCTCAACCTGAATACGGTACCCTCTTCAGATGTCGAGTATAAATTTAAACTTGCCTGATTGGCTTCACATAGCTCACGGGCAAGATATAAACCTAAACCAGAGCCTTTCGTCTCTGTTGTAAAAAACGGCTCAAAAAGCTGCCGTTTGATTTCTTCAGACATACCAGAACCCGTGTCGATTATATCAATATAAGGTCGTTGTGTTTCATTACTTAGATCGCAAATCAATGTAATGATGGGCTTACTTTGACTATAACGCATCGCATTTTCACATAGATTCCAGATTACTTGATGCAATTGAGAGGGATCCATTCTGACAACAGTATCATCTCTCTTTATATCGAACTCTATATCTCCATTAGATAAATTAAATCTTTGAACAAATTCATCCGCAAATTTTTTCAACCATGAAAATATTTCAATTTCCTCAGGTGTCGTTTGCTCTCTACGGCTAACACTTAATACGTTTTCAATAATATTATTAACCCGAAGTGAATGGTCATTTATTATTTCCGTTAAACGTTTATCCTCCAAGCTAATCGTATCAGATTCTTGCAATAACTGACCCGCATGGTTAATTGCGCCTAATGGGTTTCTAACTTCATGCGCAATACTTGCTGTTAACCGACCAAGAGAAGCAAGCTTGAGATGCTGAGCATGTTGTCTTATTCGCGCCAAGTCTTCTAAAAGAACTAATATCCGATAATTAGAAACAAGCGTTAACTTTATAAATGAGACCTGTAACTCAGTTTCATCTTCCTCCAGTTTAATTATTACATTCTGCGCACCAGTCTCATTTAACCATTCATGAATATAGTTTTTTAAATAATCATTGATGAAGTCAGATATTTTATGTGTATCTTCTCCTTGTTGTCCCAATAAGCGCTTGGAAGATTCATTCATAAGAAAAATATTCATATCGCTATCTAACACAAGAATCCCCGACTGCATCCGCTGCACAATATGCTCGTTTAATTTTGCCAGTTCATTTATTTCTATAGCTTGCTGTTCAGCTAATGCTTCCGTTTCACGTACTCGCGCAGCCAAAAGATTACCGATGATTGCCGTAATAAAAAACGTCGCTCCCAAAATACCTGCATGCGTGTAATTAACGTTATCGAAATAACGAAAAAACTGGATATATAACTCATGGCCAAGAACAGATAATGATGCAATTGCGGCAAAAAGAATGGCAATCCTGCCTTCACGTAATATGCTACCACCCGCAACAGCAATAATGATCAACATCCCGAAACCACTGCCAAGACCATTACTTGAATACATCAATAGACTCAACATGATGATATCTATCAAGGTATGGGTTGCTATTTGAAGATTAAACCTTGGAAACCGCTTATAGATAAACCATGCAAAGACTATGGCCAACAATAAATAAACATGACTTGTTATCGAAAAGAAACGATCATCCAGACTCCCCAATGGTTCAGGTAATTGACCAATGTATACCAGGATGACAAATATGCTTGAAAGTAAAATGCGATAGTAATTAAAATACTGAAGCGCACGCCAATCCATGGGTTTGGTCTGTTTCCGAAATATTTTATTAGCTTTGTCCATTTATCTAGATCAAAAATAACTTACATTAAATATAAATTTTGGCATATTAATTGAATATAAATCACGCAAAAGGATTAAAATAAGAAAAATATCTTTTAAATATTTCAAAAAATACATGTCTTGACTATATTTAAAGAAAAACAACGTGTTTCCGATATAGTCCCATGACTCTCAAATCTAGCACTAAATAAGGATATAACATGAACTTACACGAATATCAGGCAAAAAAACTATTTGCTGACTATGGCGTTCCTGTTCCACCTGGCAAACCCGCGCACTCTATCAAAGAAGTACTACGCCATGCTGCCGATTTAGGCAGTGATAGCTGGGTAGTAAAAGCACAAGTACACGCGGGTGGCAGGGGAAAAGCCGGCGGAGTAAAATTAGTAAAGGGAACGGATGAACTCGAATCTGTAGCTCGCTCATTACTGGGTTCTCAACTTATTACAAAACAATCCGCACCGACGGGACAACCGGTTAATTGCTTGCTGGTTTCATCCGTTTCAGATATTGATAAAGAATTATATCTTGGCATCGTCGTTGATCGTGCCAGTCGCCGTGTTGCCATCATGGCATCTACAGAAGGTGGCATGGATATAGAAGAAGTTGCCGCGTCACAACCCGA
Source organism: uncultured Enterobacteriaceae bacterium (assembly GCA_964437885.1). Lineage (GTDB taxonomy): Bacteria > Pseudomonadota > Gammaproteobacteria > Eutrophobiales > Eutrophobiaceae > UBA7359. Next base: position 7,130 of record CAYTIZ010000016.1, on the reverse strand, counting down.
AAAAATTATTAGTGTCACTATCGACCCTATTCTTGGTTTACAGGATTATCAAAGTCGTCAAATTGGTTTTGCCCTGAAACTAGATGATAAACAACGTAAACAACTATGCTCTATGTTAAAGGGCTTATATAAACTGTATATAGAAAAAGATCTGAATCTGATTGAAATAAATCCGCTCATTATCGATAAGAAAGGGAATCTCGAGGCTTTGGATGCCAAAGTTGCCATTGATGATAATGCCCTGTTTAGACAATCCCATCTTGAAGAATGGCAAGATCCGACTCAGGAAGACGAAAAAGAAAGTATTGCCAAACGTTTTGACCTTAACTACATCACTCTGGATGGAAATATCGCCTGCATGGTCAATGGTGCCGGATTAGCGATGGCAACCATGGACATCATCAAATTGCACGGAGGTGATCCTGCCAACTTTCTCGATGTGGGTGGCGGAGCTACTGCAGAAAGAGTTGCAGAAGCATTCAAACTGATCGTTTCTGACAAAAATGTTGAAGCAATCCTGGTTAATATCTTTGGTGGAATCGTCCGTTGTGACCTGATTGCAGAGGGCATTATTAAAGCAGTAAAAGAAGTCGGTGTTGAGGTACCTGTCGTCGTTAGACTGGAAGGCACTAAAGTTAATGAAGGTAAAGCTGCTTTAGCTAAAAGTGGACTCACTATTGTTACAGCTGAAGACTTAACTGATGCTGCAGAGAAGGCAGTTGCAGCTGCGGGGGAGAAATAATAATGGCAATTCTAATTAACAAGGATACTAAAGTTATCGTTCAAGGATTTACCGGTCGTCAAGGCACCTTCCATGCTGAACAAGCTATTGAGTACGGAACACAAATCGTAGGTGGTGTAACACCAGGTAGAGGCGGAGAAACACATCTTAATCAACCCGTATTTGATACCGTTGCAGATGCGGTCGATGGTACTGGCGCAAATGCAAGTATGATTATGGTTCCTGCAGCATATGCTGCTGAAGCAATAACTGAAGCAGCGAATGCGGGCATAAGCATTATTGTTTGTATTACCGAAGGTATACCTGTTCTGGATATGGTCAAAGTCCGGGCTTATCTTGAACAATTTCCTGACACCTATCTCATTGGGCCAAACTGCCCTGGCCTTATTACACCTGAACAATGCAAAATTGGAATTATGCCGGGAAGCATCCATAAAGCTGGTGGTATTGGTATTGTTTCTCGCTCCGGCACGCTGACTTATGAAGCGGTTCATCAAACCACGCAAAATGGACTTGGACAAAGTTCTTGCGTCGGTATTGGAGGAGATCCGATACACGGGATGGATTTCATAGACTGTTTAGGTCTATTTGAAGAGGATCCTAATACTAAGGGAATTATCATGGTTGGTGAAATTGGCGGCACTGCTGAAGAAGAAGCTGCACAATTTATTAAAGAAAATGTGTCGAAACCTGTTGTTGGCTATATAGCAGGAGTTACTGCTCCTCCGGGAAAAAGAATGGGACATGCAGGCGCAATAATTTCTGGCGGCAAAGGAACGGCAGAGGATAAGTTCGCTGCGCTTGAAGATGCAAATGTTAAAACGGTGCGTTCTCCAGGTGACCTTGGTGCGGCAATTGCTGAACGGCTTTCGTAAATATTAACGCTCGGTTGATATATTCTTGCAATATATCAATCGGGACTAGTATCTACTTGGTAAACTCCTGACTTATGGGTATAGTCCTCCCGTTTTCTTGTCGCTCATTGAAATTATGCCAGACGATTCATTGCACATACTTCTTGCCCAATTAAATCTCACCGTTGGAGATATTAACGGTAATACAAACAAGATAATTAAATCCATAAAAATTGCTTGTGATGATAATGCTGCCGACATTATTATCTTTCCTGAACTTAGTATCAGTTCCTACCCGCCTGAAGATCTTTTGTTACGTCCCGCTTTTAATGAGTATATTAAAACAGCATTAGATAGAATCGTAGAAGAAACCAGAGATATCCACGTAATACTTGGTTATCCAATAAAACAAAATGGCAAACTCTACAATGCCTGTAGTCTCATTTATAACAGAGAGATCAAACAAACTTATTACAAGCAACATCTTCCAAATTATGGTGTGTTTGATGAAAAGCGATATTTCACTCCTGCAAATGAAACCTGTACTTTTGAAATTAAAGGCATCACTGCTGCGCTAAGTATATGTGAAGATATATGGGTTCCTGAGCCTATAGATACCGCTGCCGCCGCAGGCGCTAAAATTATGTTTAACATTAACGCTTCGCCTTATCATAAAAACAAGCTTGTCGAACGTGAGAAAATGATCTCTAAACGAGCACAGGATTCCAACATGCATATTGTTTATGCCAATTTAGTTGGTGGGCAAGATGAACTCGTCTTTGATGGCAATTCAATGATTGTCAATAATAATGGTGAGCTTATTTTCCATGCTCCTCAATTTGAAGAAGGATTATATAATTTCGAACTAAATTTTGATTCATCAAAAAGTAATAAAAAATTCAGTGCTACTCATATCGAAGAAGAGAGCATTTATAACGCACTTGTCCTGGGCGTAGGAGACTATGTAAGAAAAAATAATTTTAAAGGGGCAATCATTGGTTTATCAGGGGGAATCGACTCTGCATTAACATTAAGTATTGCAGTAGATGCTTTAGGTTCAGAAAACGTTGAAGTATTAATCATGCCATCACGTTTTACCGCTGACATGAGTAATGAAGATGCTTGTCTCCAGGCAAAAACACTGGGCGTAAACTACGAAATAATATCTATTGAACAACCTTTTGATTCTTTTCTTAAAATACTTGAACCTCGTTTTAAAAATCTACCAACTGATACCACCGAGGAAAACATACAAGCACGTTGCAGAGGAGTCCTGTTAATGGCCGCTTCTAATAAAAGCGGCAAACTAGTTTTAACCACCGGTAACAAAAGTGAAATGGCTGTCGGCTATGCCACATTATATGGTGATATGGCGGGTGGCTATGCGCCACTTAAAGATGTATGGAAAACCCTGGTTTACATACTTGCGAAATGGCGTAACACACGGCAACAAGTTATTCCTGAGAGGGTAATAAGCAGACCACCTACTGCAGAATTACGTCACGAACAATTAGATCAGGACTCTTTGCCTGATTATGAAATCCTTGATCCAATTCTTGAACAATACATTGAACTTGATAAACACCCAGAACAAATTATTGCAGATGGTTACGATGCCGACACTGTTTATAAAATCATACAACTAGTGGATAAGAATGAATATAAACGAAGACAAGCAGCACCAGGAGTTCGAATAACTGAAAGAGCCTTTGGCAGAGATCGGCGCTATCCAATCAGCTCATCTTATATAGAAAAAGAGTAGTTTATTTAACCTTCACATTTTTTGCGTCATATGCTCCTGGATGATTTGGGTAGTTCAATTCTAATACTCGTAGGGCATCATCCGAAAGATCATTCATTTCCATTACGCGGTAAGCTTTCGCCATAACAACTAATGCATCAGGAACAGCAGGCGTACGCGGATAATTTTCCACCACATACCTTGCTCTGTTCACCGCAGCAACAAATGCACCTCGGCGCATATAATAATTCGCAACATGAACTTCATTCTTTGCAAGAATGTTTCGTAAATATCGCATACGTTGTTCTGAATCATCAACATACTCGCTATCTGGGTATCGCTTCACCAACTCGGAAAAAGACTGAAAGGCATGAAGAGCAGCGCCCGGATCTCGCTGTGATTCATCAGTAGGTAAATAACGCTGTGTAAAACCTTTTCCTTTATTAAAATTGGCCAGGCCTTTTAAATAGTAGGCATAATCAACATGTAAATTCTGAGGATATAGCTTGATAAAACGATCACATGCTGCAACTGCCGCATCGGGTTCATCATTCTTATAATAAGCATAAGATAGATCCAGTAATGCCTGTTGTGCATATACCCCGAATGGGTATCTTGTCTCCAGTTTCTGATATAGTTCAACCGCCTCAGAATAATCCCCTGATTCCAATGCTCCTTTTGCTTCAGCATAGAAATGATCCGCGTCCCAACCTGCAGTCTCATCTTCCTTATCATCACCACCAAAATAAGAACAAGCGGAAATAGAAAAAATTAGTAAAAAAGTAATTAAATGTCGCATAGACTGTAGGTTAGCTTAAACCCTTCATGAGGGCAAAACTTCAAGCACATGAGTAAACTTGAATTACAAACAACTGTACCGGAAGAACTGGCAGGGAAACGCCTTGACCAGGCGCTTTCAAAGCTATACCCCGAACATTCTCGCTCCAGGATTCAATCCTGGATTAAGTCCGGTGATGTCCGTGTCAATAATTCAAATTTTAAACAACGGGATCAAGTCAACTTTGGTGATGTCATTGAAATAAACACAGAACTGAATAGTATTGAGAAATACCAGGCTGAAGCAATTGATCTCAACATTATTCACGAAGATGACGCCATCATTATCATTAACAAACCTGCAGGACTGGTAGTGCATCCAGGCGCAGGAAACCCGAATCACACTTTGTTAAATGCCCTACTAAACTTTGATGATAGTCTCGATACAATACCTCGTGCCGGTATCATCCATCGCCTTGATAAAGAAACAACCGGTATTATGGTCGTTGCAAGAACACTTGAAGCACACACCTTTTTAGTTGATAAGCTGCAAAAAAGAGAAGTTAAACGTGAATATCAGGCGATAGTTTGTGGACAACTTATCGCTGGTGGTTCTATTGAAAACAGGATGGGAAGACACCCTGTTCACAGAGTTAAAATGGCCGTGACTAACTCCGGTAAAACTGCAACGACGCATTACAGGGTTATTAAGAAATTTCGGCACTACACTCATCTGGATGTCCAACTGGAAACAGGTAGAACCCATCAGATACGTGTGCATATGTCACATATAAAACACCCGATTGTCGGTGATCCCGTATACGGAAATAATAACTCCATTAGAAAAGGTGTGAATACATCCCTGCGTGACATTATTAAAAATTTTAAACGTCAGGCTCTGCACGCATACTCCCTGGAACTTCCTCACCCCGCTTCAGGAAACAGGGTGAAATTTAATGCTCAATTACCCAGCGATATTAATTCATTAATAAAAGCATTAAATACCTATGACCAAACAGATAAATAAGTTGTGGCTATGGGCGGATTGGCCTGCGCCGAAATGTATTCGCGCGGGTACATCTATCAGAACCGGTGGTCATAGCAAGATACCTTTTAACAATCTAAATCTCGCACAGCATGTTGGTGATAACCCTGCCGATGTTAAAAAAAATCGCAAAACCTTAATCAATTATCTTAAATTACAGTCGGAACCCGTCTGGCTAAACCAAATACATAGCTCACACATCATCTCTATTGATTCAGCTTCTAAAAATCGGGACGCCGATGGCAGTTTTACGACTAGGCAAAATAACATTTGTGCCATTTTGACAGCAGACTGTGTTCCCGTTTTATTTTGCAATAAAAACGGAACAAAAATTGCGGCTATCCATGCTGGCTGGAAAGGAATCTGCAACGGCATCATTGAAAATGCCATTAAGACTTTTTCTGACTCCGAAACGATATTAGTCTGGATAGGCCCCTGCATCAGCAGCAAGCATTACGAAATTAGCAAAGATGTCTATGAAAGCTGTTTGAATCATTCAAGCATGCTCAAAAGTGCATTTGATCAAACTAATGTTGATCATTGGCATTGTGATTTAGTCAGAATTGTTAAAATTATTCTACAAAATGCGGGAATTGGCGCAATTTATGAATGCAATTTATGCACTTATAAAATGGACGAATTATTTTTTTCATATCGGCGTGAGAGCAATACTGGTCGTACAGCATCAATGATATGGATGGAATAGTACCAATTTTGGTCTAAGCTTTATGCAACGAGAATTAAAAAAAATAATCAGGGAGAAACATAATGGGGCAAGAAAACAACAATAAATCGCTGAGCTTTAGCGAAAGCGTCAACTTCATGGTTGATCGTGCATTGACTGTTCTTGGTATTGATGAGGGTATATCTGCGGCAATTAAAGCTTGTAACTCCACCATAAAAATTAACTTCCCGGTAGAGATTAACGGTAAAATTGAAGTATTTACCGGTTGGCGCTCAACTCATAGTAGCCACAGATTACCTTCAAAAGGTGGTATTCGCTTCGCTCCGATCGTAAATGAAGATGAAGTCGAAGCCCTGGCTGCACTGATGACCTATAAATGTGCCATAGTTGATGTCCCTTTTGGAGGTTCAAAAGGCGGACTGTTGATCGACCCTTCAAAATATAATCGCGATGACTTGCAAAGGATTACCCGACGTTTCGCTCGCGAACTTATCCGTAAAGGCTTTCTCAGTCCGGCCACCAATGTACCTGCACCAGATATGGGAACTGGCGAAAGAGAAATGGCATGGATTGCTGACACCTATAAACACCTTCATCCTGAAGATATAAATTATTCTGCATGTGTCACAGGAAAACCGATTGCACATGGCGGTATACGCGGCAGAATTGAAGCTACGGGCCGTGGGGTTGTTTATGCAATCCGTGAATTCTTCCGTAATGCAGATGACGTACAGGCAGCAGGACTTAAACCAGGCTTAGGTGGGAAACGCATCGTAATTCAGGGTTTAGGTAATGTCGGCTATTACGCAGCGAAACTATTAGATGAAGAAGATGAATGCAACATTATCGCAATAATAGAGCGGGACGGCGTATTGACCAATGATGATGGTATGTGTGTTGAAGATGTCCGACTACATATTAATGAGCACAAAACAATTAAGGGTTTTCCTAATGCCAAATTCTCGAAAGATGGTGCTTCAGGTTTGGAAATCGAATGTGATATTTTAATACCTGCGGCAATGGAAGCACAAATCACAAAGGAGAATGCTGAAAATATAAAAACAAAATTAATCGTTGAGGCTGCAAATGGGCCTGTCACATTTGAAGCTGATGACGTTTTACGACATCGTGGTATTACCATATTACCGGATGCTTATGTTAATGCAGGTGGTGTAACCGTCTCTTATTTCGAGTGGGTACGTAATCTTGCACATATTCGCTTCGGCCGTATGGAACGGCGGCATGATGAAATGCGAGGAGCTCATATGTTACAAGCACTCGAAACA
>CAYTIZ010000015.1:0-16560 GCA_964437885.1 uncultured Enterobacteriaceae bacterium | reverse complement strand
CGGCTTTGAAAGTTACGCGCATTATTCTCTGGCGACAAAAATGGCTGACAGCCCTGAAGAGGTAATGGATTTTTTAAACGACCTTGCTGAGCGCACACAGGATTATGCAAAACAGGAGTTTGAAGAATTAAAACAATTTGCCCTAGAGATGGGCGGGAAAACTACTGGGGAAACAGAAAACGATGTTCCACTTGAAGCGTGGGATGTCGCTTATTATTCGGAAAAATTAAGGCAGAAAAAATTTGATATCTCTCAAGAAATACTACGCCCCTATTTTCCAGCTAATCAGGTTATTGAAGGCTTGTTTGCTATTACCAATAAACTCTACGGCGTCACTATAAAACAGAGAGAGAATGTTCAGGTCTGGCATAAAGATGTGATGTTCTTTGATATTTTCGATGATCAAGAAAAAATAAGAGGCAGCTTTTATCTCGATCTGTATGCGCGCCAGCACAAGCGAGGTGGCGCATGGATGGATGAATGTATAGTAAGAAAAAAATCCAGTTCAAATATACAAGATCCGGTTGCCTATCTTACTTGTAATTTTACCCCGCCTATTGGCGACAAAGCGGCTTTGTTAACGCACGATGAAGTAACTACTTTATTTCATGAATTTGGTCATGGCCTACATCACATGATGACTCGTGTTGAATATAGTGGCGTTTCCGGAATAAATGGTGTGCCCTGGGATGCCGTTGAACTACCCAGCCAATTTATGGAAAACTGGTGTTGGGAAAAAGAAGCGCTGGATTTATTTGCCCGACACATTGATACAGACAAAGTGCTTGATGATGGTTTATTCGAAAAAATGACCAGAGCGAGAACATTTCAGGCCAGTATGCAAATGATCAGACAGTTGGAGTTTGCCCTGTTTGATTTCCGCTTACACCTGGAATTTGCTTCTAACGAGTCCCTCAATATACAAGATCTGCTAAATGAAGTACGTCAGCAAGTCGCTGTTGTGAAAGCGCCTGAATTCAATCGTTTTCAGCACAGCTTCTCGCATATCTTTGCCGGCGGTTATGCCGCCGGTTACTATAGCTACAAATGGGCTGAAGTATTATCAGCTGATGCCTTTTCCAAGTTCGAAGAAAAGGGTATCTTTGACAAAACAACCGGAAATGAATTTTTACAGGCCATTCTTGAACAAGGCGGTAGTCGTGAACCGATGGAGTTGTTCATTGAGTTTCGTGGACGCAAACCGAGTATTGAGCCCTTATTAAGACATTCAGGAATCACCGCTTAAGGATAAATAATGCACAATATTAAAATTATGTTTGTCGGGATACTTTGGCTACTTACTGCCGTAGCTCAAGCAGAAACAGTCTACGTCATCGATGAGTTAAAAATTGGCCTACATGAGAATCCTACAGTTGATAGCCCTATCATGAAACTTGTACCCAGTGGCACCGAGCTATCCGTAATCGAACGTAGCGATGATCTTGTGCATGTACAGGAACCTGAAGGCATCCGTGGCTGGGTAAATAATAAATATGTAGTAACGGATAAGCCTGGTAAAGCTCGCGTAACTGAACTGGAAAAAGAGATGGAAATACTTAAATCAGCGTCAACTGACACATCTACAGCAGGCAATGAAGCAGATGCGCAGAAACAACTTGAACAACAATTGAAATCCGAACGGCTAAAAAGTGGAGAATTGCAAGCAACGCTAGCTGACCTTAAAGCAAAAATTGCTAATATCGATAATTCTGAACAATTCCTTGCCGATATTGAGCAACTTAAACAGGAAAATAATCAATTAATCTTACAACTGGAATCATCCGGTCTGGAAGTTCAAACCGAGATAAGCCCAGCAAACAGCAAGTTATTTTCTCTGGATGATTGGAAACAATTTATAACGGCTTTTATTATTATTCTTGTCATTGGGATGGCAACAGGTGCTTTTATTCTTGATTACCTGAGTCGTCGCAGACATGGTGGTTTTAGAATTTAATTAATAGTTTTTTATTAATCATGAGTCTCTCTTAAATTGTGTTCAAGATAGCAACCTGGAATGTTAATTCTCTAAAAGTAAGGCTGCCGCACGTATTGCAATGGCTGGAAACAGAAAGCCCTGATGTGCTGGCATTACAAGAAACAAAATCAATTGACGAGAACTTCCCAATTGAAGCAATTAATGAAGCTGGCTACCAGGTTAGTTACATAGGGCAAAAGACATACAATGGTGTCGCAACACTGTGTAAATCTTCTATCGAAACGCTTGCTAATTGCCTGCCTGATTATGATGATGTGCAACGCCGCGTATTAGCGATTAATAATTCAAACATAACGGTACTGAATTTATACGTGCCAAATGGTTCAGAAGTTGATTCTGATAAATATCATTATAAACTCGAATGGTTTTCTAAATTACATCCTTTTATTAAGCAACTGCAGGGCAATAATGATCGGCTCATTATTTTAGGTGATTTCAATATCGCGCCAGAAGATATAGATGTTCATGATCCGAAAGAATGGGAAGGAAGTATTCTTGTTAGCCCGGCTGAACGAGACGAATTTGAAAGGTTATTATCCCATGGTTTAAAAGACTGCTTTCGTTTGTTTGATCAGGAAGAAAAAAGTTTTTCATGGTGGGACTATCGTGCGGCTGCATTCCGACGTGGTCGTGGAATGAGGATAGACCATATTCTTGCCTCAAATTCACTGTCTGATTCCTGTCGAGCATGTTATATCGATAAAGCGCCTCGCAAACTTGAGCGTCCTTCTGACCACACGCCCGTAGTTGCAGAATTTGAACTCTGACGTTATAAATGACTAAAGATTTCTGACTCATTCACGACAACTAGTTAATAATCCTAAATTCCATAAAACTATGCATCGCGTAAATACAGAATTTGATTTTGATGAGATGGTCAGGCTCGCCAAGGAAGACCCTGATGCTTATGAAAATAAGCGTGAGAGAATGATACAAGAAGTTATTGATAGCACGTCACCTGAAGTCAGGCGCCGTATGGAAGGCCTGCAATGGCAAATAGACCAAATTCGTTCTACTTCGGCTAATCCCATGCAATCCTGCCTCAGAATATCCCAAATGATGTGGAACAGCGTACTCGGTGACGATGGCTTACTTGACCATATGCGCCAATTAACTGATCCAGAACAACTGCCAAAAATTAATAAAAAAGCCAAGGAATCAGCAACCGTAATCAATATTAGAGCTAGTGTAGATAAGGAAAAAACCGATTCCTGACTCATTACGGCATTGCGTAGCGCCTCACTTTGGCATAAACTCCCCGCCCTTATTGACCAATAGACATTTTGAGCAAGTAAAATGAAAGCAGATATACATCCAACATACGAAGAAATTGCCGTTCAATGTAGTTGTGGTAATACCTTCAAAACCCGTTCTACACATGGCGGTGAACTTCATCTCGATGTGTGTTCTGAATGCCATCCTTTTTACACTGGCAAACAGAAAATGCTGGATACTGCTGGTCGAGTTGATAAGTTTCGTAAGAAATACGGCATATCATCATAATGAGCTGATTTTGAATTATTTATTCCAAAAAAACGTCCTCATAGGGCGTTTTTTTATGTTCGTAATTTTTTCTCTCTTTAGTCCTTATAGCTATTCAATTTCAAACCAACCATCAATTTGTGTAAGCACCCACTTCGATGAAAAGGCTTCTATAAAGTACATCGTTGATGGAGATACTGTTATATTGACAGATAATAGGCATATTCGCTTAATCGGTATTAATACACCTGAGTTAAGCCATAATAACAATAAGCCCTCTGATGCTGGCGCTGAACTGGCACGGGAATTACTCATTCAACTACTGCACAATCAGAAGCAAGTTCAGCTTCTATACGGAAAGGAACGCCTGGATAAACATGGCCGTACACTGGCCCATCTTTATCTGAATAATGGCTTAAATGTTCAGGCAGAAATACTCAGACTAGGCTTGGCTATGCCGCTTAGGATCGCGCCAAACCTATCGTTAATAGACTGTTATTCTACCGCCTCGCTTAGCGCAAAAAATAAAGGACTTGGTCTCTGGGCTTTGTCCCGCTATAAAACTCGCAATGTCTTTTCTTTGTCCGGCAATGAAAAAGGCTTTTATTTTATTTCGGGAAAAGTGAAACAAGTGGCCGAAAGCCGATCTTCAATATGGATTAATCTGGAGAATAATGTCGCACTACGCATCCATAAGGGTGATTTAAATAATTTCAATAAAAATGATGTAATGTCGTTAGAAGGAAAAACAGTTGAAGCGAGTGGCTGGCTGTATCATCGTAAAAAACAAATACGAATGCGCATTAGACACCAACTGGATTTAAATATACTAAATTGAACTGAATCATTCATAGGGCTGTCCTAAAATCATGAACATGAAATACTTGTTACCTGTCTATCTGTTACTTTCTTTACTCATTAGCTCGTGTGCTGTTAACCCTGTAACAGGCAAACAAGATCTCGTTCTATTATCTGAGGCTGACGAAATTGCATTAGGTCGAAAAACTAATCAGGAAGTCTTGCAGCAATACAGTGTTTATGAAAATGCGGCCTTACAAAAATATGTCCAGAACGTGGGTTCAAAGGTCGCCCGTAAAAGCCACCGAAATAATTTAATTTATCGTTTCACTGTGCTCGACAGCAAGGAAGTTAATGCTTTTGCCCTGCCGGGCGGTTATATCTACATAACACGTGGCTTAATGGCTTATTTAAAATCAGAAGCAGAGTTAGCTGCTGTTTTAGGACATGAAGTTGGGCATGTCACAGCCCGACACTCTGTTCGCCAATATAGCGCCAACCAATTAACAAATATCGGAATCGCGTTGGGCTCTATATTTATTCCTGGCATGAACCAGGCATCAAGCCAATTAGCACAAATGTTTGGAACTGCTTTACTACGCGGATACGGACGTGAACATGAACTGGAAGCTGATCGGCTTGGCGCTGAATATCTCGCTCGCAGCGGCTACAATCCAAAAGCAATGCTTGATGTAATCAGCGTATTAAAAAATCAGGAGGTTTTTGAAAAAGAATTAGCTCATGCCGAGGGCAGAGAAGCCAGAATCTATCATGGCGTTTTTGCCACCCATCCCGATAACGATACACGACTTCAGGGGGTGGTTGAAGCAGCTCAAATACTTAGTGAAACGACTGCTTCCGCCAACTATGTCGGCTATGAAGAGTACATGTCATTCATCGACAAGCTGGTTTATGGTGACAGCCCAAGCGACGGTATTTTACGTGGCCGTCGTTTTTTCCATAAGGAACTTGGATTTTCCATGAGCTTTCCAAAAAAATGGAACGTCACTAATCGCCCGGATCGAATTTTATTAACGGCTCCAGACGGCGGCGCCTTAATCCAGATTAGTGTCGAAGATATCAATAAGAAGCTATCTCCCAGAAACTTTATGATTCAGCGCATGGGATTAAATAATCTGGACAATGAATCCACATTGAATATAAACGGGCTTAATGCTCATACAGGCATATCTGTTATCAATAAAAGGCAGGGGCAACAAGCCACACGCTTTACCGTCATCTATTTTGAGCAACGCGCTTATATTGTTGCCGGAATGGCTAAAGTTGCGAATGAGTTAAGCAAATATGATCAGACCATTCTGGATACTGCCAAAAGCTTCCACGCGCTAACAAAGAATGAAGAAGTACTAGCGAAACCATTACGACTTAAAGTGGTTCAGGCAAGCGATGAAACACGTTTTTCCAGTCTCGCCAAGCAATCACCATTAGAAAGTCACGCGGAATCGCAATTACGTTTATTAAATGCGAAATACCCTAATGGTGAGCCTAAAAAAGGAGAGCTATTAAAGATTGTTGAATAGCAAAATCGAGATATCTTGAGGTAACTTAGGTGTAAAACCTCATATCAAATCTAGCTTCCTCGGATAACTATTTGCTCTATTTAAAATTCATTTCTTATCCACATTTTCTGTGGATAACTCTGTTGAAAAAGTGCGTACACCAGCCCAGAAAGAGTGCCACTATCTCATATGTGACAAAACTGATAAAAACTAACCAGTTGAATAATTTCTGTTAAAATTCAATTATTTACACCGTTCTGTCTTAAGCCAGTTATTAAAGTTGTTTCTTTGAGACAATATCCTTCTAAATCTTAACTGTGTATAAACAATTTTTTTTATTGACAAAATCTAAAATCAGGGAACTCCAGCTAGTGCCTGTGTTCTAAGCTATTGTAGTGCTTTTTTCTTGCCTCCCTCCCTTGGCAGAAAAAGATCCTCGGCTCTCCCCAGCCGAGACATTTTGGCTCCGGATGCTATTAAATTTCCTCAAAAATCACCCGGAGCCACTTTTTTACGTCATGATTTATGCCCAAATTACCTCAAAATACAGATTCAGCGTCCAGGATATAACCAATCGGCAAGCTTTTGGCGAGCCTCATCTAGACCTGTACCTTTTAAAGCAGAAAACAATTGTAAACTCACATTGTCACCCGACAATTCCCGCTTAATTTCTGCCATCACTTTATTCCCGGCACTTCGAGATAGCTTATCTGATTTGTTTAAGAGAACGTGCAATGGCAAATTACACGTCTGACAGTAGCTCAACATTAACTGATCAAACTTTCCCATTGGATGGCGTATGTCCATGATCAGGAAAACACCGTGTAAAGATTGCCTCTCCTCTAGATAGCGATCAAGCAATTTTGCCCAGGCATCACGCGTCGCAACATTGACCTTGGCATAACCATAGCCCGGTAAATCAACGATATGTGTATTTTCATCATAAGAAAAATAATTCAGCTCTCTGGTTCTGCCCGGCGATTTACTAATTCTTGCCAGGCCGCGTCGATTTGTTATTTTATTTATTACACTTGATTTGCCTACGTTAGACCGCCCTGAAAATGCGACTTCTGCACCATTATCATCAGGAAGCTGCTTTATAGAAACAACGCCTAGCTTGAATTCAAGACGGCTATACCAACCGTTTGCTAATTTTTTATCTGTATTTATAACGAATTCTCCGCCTATTTTAGGTATTCATATTGCATAATTAAAAAATAATCTGTTTATGCTTTTGAAGATTAACGCCTTATGAATTACTCTTACAAAGTTTCAGGACATTAAACCTGAAAAATAATCATACTATGAGTTAATAGTCTGTACTCGGCATCATGTTATCTAAGGAACTGGAATTATGAAAATATATCATTTAACTATCATCAGCCTGCTTATGCTCATTTCTGCTTATAGCTACGCGGGTGATCCAGCAAAAGGCAAAGCGCTCTCACAAACCTGCGCCGCTTGTCATAGTGTCGACGGCAACAGTATAAACCCAGTTTGGCCAAAGCTAGCTGGACAACATGCTGGTTATACTGCCAAACAACTGCAAGACTTCAAAGAAGGTAAACGCATCAACGCACAGATGGCAGCAATGGTCGCCCCACTTAGTGATCAAGACATGACAGATTTGGCTGCTTATTTCGCCAGCCAGAAGATTAAAACGGGATCTGCCAAACCTGAATTAATCGAATCAGGACAACGAATCTACCGATCAGGAGATAGTCAAGCTGGAATCCCTGCCTGTATGGCATGTCACGGCCCAGCAGGAGAAGGAAACCCAGGAGCACTCTATCCCTCAATCGCAGGGCAACACGCCGAATATACAGCAATCCAGTTGAAAGCGTTTAAATCAGAAGAACGAAACAATGACGAAAATAATGTGATGCGTTCAATATCCGGCCCGATGACCAGCGCCCAAATAGAGGCTGTTTCTGAATATATTCAGGGTTTACATTAAGAAATATCACTTTAGTTGACGTAAAATGTGAATTTGGGTGTCTAACCCTGCAAGGGTGAACCCGAAACATTCAAACTATTTATAAATTGTAAGGACAAACATGAAAAAAATAATCCGTTACATCTCGCTTTCTCTGTTCCTAATGCTTGGCAGTCAGGCATATGCGGGTGATGGCTACACAATAATTAGCCCCGCGCAACCAACCCAAACCGGCGACAAAATCGAAGTTCTGGAAATATTCTGGTATGCCTGTCCTCATTGTTATGATTTTGAACCATATATACATGAATGGCTTAATAATAAACCTGAAGATGTTACTTTCAGACGCAT
The DNA here is from genome assembly GCA_964437885.1 of uncultured Enterobacteriaceae bacterium. Taxonomy (GTDB): domain Bacteria; phylum Pseudomonadota; class Gammaproteobacteria; order Eutrophobiales; family Eutrophobiaceae; genus UBA7359. The sequence goes on along the minus strand of CAYTIZ010000015.1, from coordinate 8,477 downwards.
GCCGGGTGTTTTCCGAAAGAGCTGGATCCCTCATGCCAAAGCCTTTTTCACAGCAGAAAAATTAGGCATTCTGGACGACATCCATACTCCTCTATTCAAGGCCATCCATAGAGAAAAAAAGAAAATTCATGATGACGCCTCAATCAAGAAATTCTTCCTTAAACGCGGCGTAGATAAGGGCGAATTCAAAAAAATATACCATTCTGAAGAAATCGATACCAAAGTTAAACAAGCCTTTGTTATGGGTCAGCGTTATAAAGTCACTGGTGTTCCAGCAATCATTGTTAACGGCAAATATATGGTAAGTGGCTCTACTGCTGGTAGTCTTGAAAATGTGCTAAAGGTAATTGATTCTCTCGTCGATAAAGAGAGAGCAAGCACTGTAAACGAACAAGAAGACTCTTAATAGATTTAATCATCGTTATTTCTGCCAGATTTTCTGGCAGAAATAACGACCTAATTGCAGCGCCTGCACCGTGATTTATTTAATAAAACAGGTGTAATCAATGCTGCCACAAGAAAATACCTCTAATTCAGAGACCGACTGGAAAAAACAATATGTTCAGACTCTGAAAGAGCTGGACATAAAAGAAAAGGATTGGGGACTGCAGCAGCAAGAAATATTAAAATCAGTTTTAAAACTCACTTTTGCCTTTCAAGGTTCGAACGATATTCTCGACAAGAAGCTACTTGATCTTAAACAAGCTCTAAAACAATCCAGCAATAACATACCGCAAAAAGAAATTGATCAATTAGTTCAGGCCATACTGCAACATATAAAAGAAAGGGATACAGATTTATCCAGGACTAATTTCCTAGTCTCTAATGTGGTTCAACTATTATCCAGTAACAATCAGTATGATCAATATTCAAATAAAGTTCGTGAAATTAATAACGATTTAAAAAATGACTCCATTAAACCTGCATCCCAACTAAAATCAATTAACGAGATTATCGCAAATATAAATAAATCATCGGCTAAAGATAAGCAAAAGCCCGATACATTCAAGGTCTTCCTTAAAAAACTTTCTGAGCACCAAAATACAGAAACATCGCTTGCTGCATTATGTAAAAAATCAATTGCTCTAAACAGCGAGCAAGGAAAATTGAAAGCTATTAGTCTCTGTATTGAAAAAATAAATGCTCAAGCGGGCAACACAGGCAGTGAAAAATCTGCGCAATCTACAAACAGTCCCGAAACTGAATCTAGTGTAGAAAGCCTGCTTACTTTACTCGATTGGATAACGATCCCGGGTAAATCACAAGCTAAACTCGACACGCTTAAACAGCAGCTTGAGCAACGTAAAGATGGCACAGGCACTGGTAATTTATTACGCCGTATAGCACTAACAATAAGTAATGCCTACATGGAAATTCAGTCTGAATTAAAAGAGACTGAAAGTTTTTTAAAAAAAGTAACGAACCAATTAAATGAGATCACGTTACAAATAGCGGACATAGAAACTATTGAAAACGAATCATTTTCCAACTCTGTAACGCTAAATTACGAAATGGAAAAACAAATAAAATTAATCAAAACGGGAGTTGATGACGCTGAGACGATTGAAGATATTAAGAAAACAATCGATACCCGAATTGAAGTTTTACAAAGCAATATGGATCAATTTATCAGTGTTGAACAAAACCGAAAAAAACAATCGGATAATCACCATAAAGAATTGGTTGAGCGTCTCAGCAACATGGAAGATGAAACAGAAAATCTCAGAAAATGCATTGAGGTTGAAAGAAAGAAGGCTTATAACGACGCACTAACAGGCATACCAAATCGTATGGCATTTGATGAACGCATCGATCATGAACTCCAACGCTGGCAACGATACAATAATAAATTAACACTTTGCCTTATTGACATTGATAAGTTTAAAAATGTAAATGACACCTATGGCCATAAGGCCGGGGATATTGTGTTACGAACCATCGCTGAGAAATGCGCCTCAAAGGTAAGAAAAAGTGATTTCTTCTGTCGCTATGGCGGTGAAGAATTCGCATTAATATTACCAGAAACAGATTTGTCTGCGGCGATTACTGTCGCTGAAACAATAAGGGAAAGCATCGAACAATGTAGTTTTCAATATGGAGAGCAGAGTGTGAGTATCACTATCTCCTGTGGTCTTGCTGAGGTCAAAGGCAAAGATAGCCTCGACACGGTATTTAAAAGAGCAGATAGGGCACTGTATAAAGCGAAAGACAGTGGGCGTAATCGTTGTATTAGTGAAGACCAACTGCACCTAATGTGAGGCTGCACCCAAAATGTCTTATTTTTGTGGAATAAGTGGGGTCAGATGAGACTTTTGAATCGTTATATGTTCGAAGGGTAAGGTCAGCAAAGATGGGCAGCCAAAGAAAAGTCTCATCTGACCCCACTTATTGAATCGCCACCCCTGCGCCGTGACATACTGTACATAAAAAAAGGGACCTTGCGGTCCCTTTTTTTATTTCGAGAAGGAAGTCTTACTTGTTGTTGATATACATCGTGACTTCAAAACCAAAACGGATGTCGTTATATTCAGGTGTATCCCATTTCATTGTCGTAATCCTCATATTAAATTAATTGTCGGGGTTAAACTTTAGTTACTGATACTGATATTGCAGATCGTGTGCCAATCTCAATAAAATTAATAATTTGATTTAAAATCAGAAAGTTATGAATTAATCGCGGTTTCCCCCAGCCTTAAATTAATTGGTGCATGGTTATTAAAAACCAATTAATTGGTTATAAATAACCAATTAATAAACACAAACCAACATTCACATCAAATATGATTCATGCTTACTTATGACGTAACTACAGATTTAAGCCGGTGTTTATGCTAAATTCGCCGGCTTTTTTACAAATGCTTATATAATCACGCATGGCAAACAATCAAAATAAAGCCAGAAACAAGCACATTGCCAGTGGACATCGAATTGGAATCGTCGGCGGAGGCCAGCTCGCAAAAATGACGGCGCTGCCAGCGATGGAACTCGGTTGCGAAGTTGTCATTCTGGAAAAAACTGAGAACACACCTGCATCATGCCTTGCTGCAGATATTTTCTATGGTGACTGGGATGATCCAGCTAATTTACTTAAGCTTGCCGACAAAGTTGATGTCGTTTCTCTGGAAAACGAATTTGTTGATGCTACCAGTCTAAAAGCAGTCGAAGATGCTGGACACCAATTATATCCGAGCTCTGCCACTATCGGCATGGTTCAGGATAAACTAATTCAAAAGCAGGTATTAAATGATGCAGGGATAGCAGTAACACCATTCGTTGCAGTTAATTCACAAGAAGAAATAGAACAGCATGCAGAAAAACTTGGCTGGCCATTGGTCTTAAAAGCCAGACGCAATGGCTATGATGGGAAAGGCAATGCCACATTACGTAGTGCCGAAGATATAGAAGAGGCCTGGGTAAAACTGAATGGTGACAATCGGGATCTGTACGTTGAAGGCTTCTGTAATTTCAAATGTGAATTGGCCGTTATAGTGACACGCGGATCAGATGGCTCGATGGTTAATTATCCCGTCGTTGAGTCTGTACAGAAAGATCACATATGCCACATTGTCCGCGTACCCGCCCGTATTGATGATGCAATTGCTAATGAAGCTATAGAACTAGCACGAAAAGCCGTCACAACCATAGATGGTGTCGGCTCAATTGGTGTTGAAATGTTCCTCACCGAAGATAATCATATTATCCTTAATGAAATGGCGCCCAGAGTACATAACTCAGGCCACTATACAATTGAAGCCTGTGAATGTTCACAGTTTGAAAACCATGTCCGCGCTATAATAGGAATGCCATTAGGTTCTACCAAAATGATTTCCCCGGCAGCGGTCATGATTAATATGTTAGGTGAAGAGCAGGGCAGCGGTTATCCAGTCGGAATTAGTGAAGCATTGGAAGTAGACGGGGCACATATTCACGTTTATGGAAAGGCAATAACGAATATTGGACGTAAAATGGGGCACATCACCGCATTAGGTGAAACAATCGAAGAAGCAGAAGAAATTGCAAATCGCGCAGCTAAACGCATTCGTTTCGGAGCACAAAAATGAAATCTCTAAACAAACCATTAGTAGGCATCATCATGGGCAGTGATTCTGACTGGCCGACATTAGAAGCAGCAGCAGAAATATGTAGCGATTTTTTTGTTCCTTATGAAGTGCATGTTGTTTCCGCACATCGTACCCCGGACGATATGTCCCGCTACGCAAAAAACGCCTACAAAAAAGGATTAAAAGTAATTATTGCAGCAGCCGGTGGCGCTGCGCATTTACCAGGCATGGTCGCAAGCCAAACGCCCTTACCTGTTATCGGCGTTCCGGTTAAAACTGATGCTTTAAATGGCATGGACTCATTATTATCAATCGTTCAAATGCCTGGCGGCGTTCCGGTTGCAACCGTTGCCATTGGCGCTGGCAAAAATGCAGGGCTATTAGCAGTTGAAATATTAGCGACTAGTAATGCAAAAATAATGAGTAAATTGATCGACTATAAAAAGGAACTAGCTGTCGAATCACGTAATAAAGATAAATCTTTAAATAAAGAATTAAAAAAAATAACTCTAACACAGTTTTGACAGAAAATTATGCTTACTATTTTTTGCCCGATTTCCAGAATTTGACAGAATCTTCTTTCGTTTGTCATTACTAGATTGTCCCCAAGCGATAATTTCCGCCAAGCTCCGAAAACAACCTAAACAAACATCGTCATGATCCAGGCAACAATTTCTTATACAGGGCGATTGAATGTTATCTACGTCATCAGTCATCATCTGAATTAATTACATTTTACAAATGTTATTATTAATGTATTAGAACACTACCGACTTCCAGTTTTGATAAAGCTGTCTTGCCGCTTTATTGAAGTCATCCATATATTCAAGCGCATGTTTTTCTAACTTCTCTACTGCATTATCACCCAGACTTTTTTCCAATGCTTTTTTATAGGCAGGGATGTCGATCCAATCGGAAACGGTCGAAGGAATAATTTCCTGGTGGTACTGCGTAGTAAACACTTGGCTTGCCAAAGACAAAGACTGGATGCCACAAATTTCTGAAGAAGCCAGGATATCCATGCCTACTGGCGCCGCCTTTACTTCAGCCGCATGCCATTGCAAACAGTTCATGGTATCCGGCATATTATTTAAAAATGGACTTTGTTTGCCCGTATCTGTCTTGTGGATTTGCATAATACCAACTTCTGTTTCATTCCCCGGACCCACCTCACCACCTAAGGCAGCAGCAAGTAATTGATGACCGAGACAAATACCAACATAGGGCATCTTTAATTCATTAACGGCTTTTCTAATTGCCGCTTTTTCTTCAACCAACCAGGGATGTTTTTCTTCCTGCCAAACATCCATCGGCCCACCCATCACCCACAAGGCATCAAAATCAGTTAAGTCCGGTATCAACTCGCCTTCATCAAACTCGACGGTAAACAATTCAAAACCATCTTCCTTGAAAAAATCTCGAAAGATACCCGGATGCTCAATAGCAAGATGTTGAAAAATAAGAATACGCTTAGTGTTCATTTATTTAATGATATTTCCTATATAACTTACATATGCCCATGATACCTGGCGTGATTCCTGTATAGCTAAATATATCCTGAAAACGGTCGATACTATCAAAATGGAGGTGTGTCACTGTGTCTAATACCCAAGAATACCTGATTGATGTAGCAAATTTAATTACTCTGCCAGATATCTATATCGCGGTTAAAGAGGTGATTGAAGATCCTGACGTTAGTATGATAGAGCTAGCCGATATAGTTTCATTCGACCCTGCTATTTCAAGCAGACTGTTAAAAGTCGCAAACAGTTCTTTTTATGGTCAAGTATCAAAGATTGACACAATAAAAAGAGCCGTTTCCATGCTGGGTACTAAAACCGTTCATGACACTGTATTGGCTGCCTCCGTTTCACAGGCATTTAGCTCTCTTTCCAGCGTAAATTATGATGTCGAAAGCTTCTGGCATAACTCTGTTATGCAAGCAGTAGTAGCAAAATCCTGTGCCATTGAGCTGAAAATTCCTAAGCCCGACAGATTATTTACCCTTGGACTATTGTCTGATATTGGCCATATGGTAATGAGCATACGTGCTCCGGACTTAATGCGAAAAGTACTATCCCAACACCAAAAAACAGCTTATCCACTCTACTTGTTTGAGCGTTCAACCTTTGGTTTTGATTCTGGCGAACTTGGCGCAGATTTACTTGAAGGCTGGTCTATTCCCAATTCCATTGTCTCCGGCATCCGCTACCAAAATTGCCCTGAGATGGCAGATGAATATAGACAGGAAGCAGCTATTATTTATTGTGCCGGTCGATGTCACCCAGATGAAAAAGAATTTCCAAATATGCTTGATTTTGAAACACTTAAACAATCAAACATGGATTATTTAGATTTCGATCATGTTCGTTCTGTAGCCGCATCGTTCTATGATGAGGCCTTATCATTATTTCCAACATCTCAGTTAAAAGAAGCTGTCTAAATAAACCTTAAATACTCTGAATTTCCACAGATAGGGACAAATTAGGTATACTTTGCCTTTAAATAAGACCATTGCACCGGAAATTCGGGATACGACTACTAACCTTGAGGATGAGTTATGAGTAAAGAACAAGATAGAATATTTTTTAGAAATTTTTCACTGGCACTTGGTTTTATCGCCGTACTGATGGTGGTATTTTTCATTATCGCGCAATACGCTGCTGGCACAGACGAAGCAGACGATGATGCAATGGTCGCTGAAGTAACAAAGCCAGTGGGACAAGTTATTGCAGTCGGTGATGAAGCAGAAGAAATGATGGAAGAAGCCACGGAAGAAATGGTCGCCGATGCCCCTGCTGGCGGAGAAGCTAGTGGCGATGTTGGCAAAACAATTTATGACGGTCTTTGCGTAAATTGCCATGGCATTGCTGTTATGGCTGCTATGATTCCACAAACTGGTGATGCTGCTGCATGGACTTCTCGTCTAGATAAAGGCATTGACGCCTTATACGAAAATGCAATTAATGGTTTTACGGGTGACATGGGTATGATGCCGGCCAGAGGTAGTAACCCTGCTCTAACTGATGATGAAGTTAAAGCCGCTGTTGATTACATGGTTAACCAGGTTCAATAAACATTTATCGGGGACAGACTTAAGTCTGTCCCCGAATAGTCATCGAAAATTGCTCCTCGGCTTTAGCTTCCTCTATTGCTGTTCCAGACGCAATTCTACCTCCCCCATCCTTGGGGTCGTGCGTCGCTCTCGGTCTCTGTTCCCGACTCGACTCTACCGATTACTTCCTGGAGTCGTGCATTTTCGATATTTGCCTACAGGGCGTAGGTAAGGACGATTAGTATGGAACATAATCGTTTTCACCATCCATGGCAGTCATTCCAGCCTCAAACTCTTCTGATAAGCCTCTTCAGATATTTTATCCCAAGCTCGATAACGGGTTCGAAAATTTTCATACGCATCATAGACACGTTTAAATTCAGGGCTCGCTGCCGCTTCTTCATCCAGCGTTACTTTTGTTAAACGTCTTAGCTCCTTTAAGACCTCTTCGGGAAACTCAAGAATCTGTACATTTTTTTTCGTTTTTAATTCTATCAACGCTGCTTGATTATGAAATTCCATTTGCGCATAAATCCATTCGCTGGTTGCCGCTGCGGCTACTTCAACTATTCTTTGTAAATCTTTAGGTAACTGTTGCCACTTGGCATCATTGACCATTAATTCAAACACCGTGCCCGGTTCATGCCAGCCAGGATAATAATAATATTTGGCCGCACGGTTCAAACCGAGTCGCATATCATGAAAAGGCGCAACCCATTCAGTCGCGTCAAGCGTACCGCGTTCCAATGCCGTATAGATCTCACCGCCCGCCATTAATACCGGATTACCGCCTGCCTTCTTAAACACCTTACCGCCCAAACCGGGAATGCGCATACGTAAGCCTTTAACATCCGCCAATGAATTTATTTCTTTATTAAACCAACCGCCCATTTGTACGCCTGTGTTGCCCATGGGAAACGTCGTTAAATTAAATGACTTATAGATTTCCCGCCAAATCTCAAGACCACCCCCGTTATACAGCCAGGCATTCATACCTTTGGCAGTCATGCCAAACGGCACCGAAGAGAAGAATTGTGCTTCCGGAACTTTGCCCGCCCAGTAATAGGCTGAACCATGACCCATTTCAACCGTGCCTTGTGAAACAGCATCAAAAACTTGCAGCGCAGGAACCAATTCACCGCCAGCATAAACACGAACGTCTAAACGGCCATTACTCATCTGACGAACATCATCCGCAAATTTTTCGGCCCCCTCCTGAAAGATCGGAAAATTCGCCGGCCAAGTCGTCACCATCTGCCAGTTAAATGTTTTTGAAAGATCAGTCTTAGCTTCGTCACCTTGAGTAGCATCAGTCCCACTACCACACGCAGTAACAAAGATACTGATTAGTAAATAAAAAA
>CAYTIZ010000014.1:15056-16660 GCA_964437885.1 uncultured Enterobacteriaceae bacterium | reverse complement strand
CTTTGAAAACCAACATCATAAATATGAAAGCCGAGATGCATAAATTTTCTATCTAAATGTAGAAAAGGTGCATTGCCATCAATGCCTAATGATGGTGCCAATTTAACCACGCCGACTAACATCAACGGTGCAACCTCACCTGCCGCTCTGGCAACAGCCAAAATCAAACCAGTAATCATTGCTGAAGCCGTCATTGGCAATACCGTACGCCAGAGGGTTTCTGCCTTGGTCGCACCTAAGGCTAGACTGCCTTCACGAATTTCGCGTGGTACTCGTGATAAACCTTCTTCTGTTGCAACAATAACCACTGGCACGGTTAATATGGCAAGCGTTAATGAGGCCCAAAGTAAACCCGGCGTGCCAAATGTTGGGGCAGGCAATGATTCTGGAAAGAATAATTGATCGATAGAACCACCGAGAAAATAAACAAAAAAACCAAGACCGAATACACCATAAACGATAGAAGGAACACCGGCCAGATTATTAACTGCAATTCGGATCATGCGTGTGACAGGACCTTGTGTCGCATATTCACGTAGATACACTGCTGCAATAACACCAAACGGGGTTACTAATACAGCCATGATCATGACCATTAATACCGTGCCAAATATGGCAGGAAAGATACCTCCCTCAGTATTCGCCTCGCGTGGATCAGCTGACAAAAATTCCCATAATTTTTCAACATAGAAAATAATTTTATCGAACAGATTCATTGCGTTTGGTCGATAAGCACGGACAACTTTGGAAAAACCAACGCGAACTACTTTCCCATCTGCCGTTTTAGCTGAAAAATTTGAGCTATTTAATATAGCATAAAGTTTTTCCAGTTCGGAGGTGAAACTATTGTATTCAAGCTGCAACTCATCACGCTGCATGGTAAGTTCTTGCAATTTTTCCGGGCTTTTATCTCCCTTTAATTCCAGTCCGCGTTCCTTAAGACGCAGGCGCTCCATCTTGTAATTAATAGCACCAATCAAATCTTTTTCTATGTGGCGAATCTCATCAAAAACTTCACTATTTTTTGCTATCGTTTGTTGGAATACATTCCAAATATTTTCGTTATTATTTATCCCTTGCTTAAGCTTCTGCCCATCTAGTTCCAGTTCGCTTAAATAACCGTAAAAATTACCCCACTCACGACGTTCAATAATTACCGCATCATCAGGAAAAGTTTTATTTTTTATTCCCGCACCCAGTATCCAGCGAAAATCGATACCCGACACATCCCGATTCCCTGTCTTTATTAAATTACGTTTTATATTTTCCCCTTCATAAGCCGGATTGCCTGCGCGTGAACGCGAGACAAGCTCTTCATCAACAATCTCTCCCATCAATTGAATAGGAGTGCTGTCTGGCTCCGCATAGTAATCAAATGCCGCCACATCTGCCGGCCAGAAATGACCAAGACCACGAACAGCAATCAAGATAATTAAACCAGCAACCATGCTGACAGAAACAGAAACTGCACCGGCATTTAACCAGACATAAGGCGCACCTGAATCAAACCAGTTTTTTATATGCGTTTTCATCTAGAGTGAACTGTATTTAGTACGTAAACGTTGCCGAACAACTTCAGCAATCGTATTGAAAAAGAAGGTAAC
>CAYTIZ010000014.1:850-15046 GCA_964437885.1 uncultured Enterobacteriaceae bacterium | reverse complement strand
TGGCCGATACGGACGGGCTGGGCATGCCTTCCTACTTCAGTTTCAGGCATCTCTACAGCGATGTTTGCTGACAGAGCACGAAAGCCTTCAAAGATACTCATGTCCATAATCGCGGTATTGCCCGTCGCCATAACAACGATCATTGTTTCACCAACTGCACGGCCTAAGCCAATCATGACAGCAGAAAAAATACCGGGACTGGCGGTTAATAAAACAACACGCACCATGGTTTGCCATGACGTTGCACCCAGCGCCAGAGAACCAGTTGTTAAATGTTTTGGTACACTATAGACCGCGTCTTCACTGATAGAGAATATAGTCGGTATGACAGCAAAACCCATGGCAAAGCCGACCACCATTGAATTACGTTGATCATAAGTAATTCCCATTTCCTGACTCAACCATAAAGGTAAGTTTCCAGAAAAAAACAAATTCTCTACTGGTTGACTAATCCCGATTGAAAACGTCACTGAAAGTATAATGACAGGCATAAGTAAAGCTGCTTCCCAGCCATCAGGCACCTTGTGTTTGATATTATCGGGAACGAATTCCCAGGCTGCTGCTGCTATTAAAATACTCAACGGAACAAAAATCATCAGAACAAACATTCCCGGCAAATGTGTTTCTACAAACGGAGCCAACCAGAGTCCCGCTAGAAAACCAAGAATAACGGTGGGCAATGCCTCCATGATCTCAATCGTTGGTTTGACCACCTGACGCATTTTTGGCGCCATAAAGTAAGCCGTGTACATAGCACCAAATATTGATAAAGGGATAGCAAACAACATGGCATAAAATACAGCTTTAAATGTTCCGTAAGCAAGTGGCGTTAAACTGAACTTAGGCTCAAAATCATTGCTCGCTGAAGATGACTGCCAGATGTATTCCGGTTTATCCCGACTCTCATACCAAACCTTACCCCAGATTGATTTAAATGAAATTTCGGGATGTTCATTATGTAAATGCCAAAATTGTATTTGACCTTTATCATTTTCAATCAACGCAGCATTGGATCGAGGTGATAGTGTAATTCCATTTAGAGCATAATTGTCGATTTGTTCGAGCAAGACGGTACGGTGTGCTGTCGTATGATAAATCCCCATTTCACCACTTTCATCAATAGCAACAAAACCCTTGCGCGAATATTCAGGCACAATCGCCGTGATCGGTGCTTTTTGTTTATTGAAAACTCTGATCTTCTGTAGTGTGTAATTATTTTCAGCGTCCCTGACTGGAAACCATTGTGCTATCTGTCCGCTTGAATCTCCCACCAAAATAGATATGCCGCCAGCTAAAAACTCTAACGCAGTAATTTTTACGTCATCTTCAACAGCTCTTACCTTTTGTACCAAACGAGGTTTTGTTTTATCTTTAATATCATAAAAATAAATATAGCCTAAAACATCCGCGACATACATTTCACGTTGTTCAATATCCATCCGTATATCGACAATCTCTTCAGTATCAATTGAAATGACGCTTGCCTCACGCGTAATCTCTATATCGTCACTCAAAAATGATTCTTCTCTGGCAAGACTGATAAGTCTTATTTCTGCGGTTACACCATGAGCAACCAATGTCGCTTGCTCACCATCATACTGAACACTAAGCTGATTAACCGGTTTGCCTACTTCATTAATTTGAATAGGCTTTTCGCCAAAAGGAAAATTAATGCTCGGTGTAATTAAACGAACATCATCAGGGAATGAAACAGCATAACTATGTTGAAAAAATAAAACGCTGCCATCTGACAAACCCAGACCGACCATCTTTTCAGTTGGGTCTCCTGTTGAAACAGCCGTGATCGAAACTCCATCAGGAATATTGAAATCGATCGCCTTACGTGTTTCTCCGTTTATTGTCGAGAAGAAAATGGCATTAGCTTGATCATCAATACGCAATGCGATCTCACGCTGCTCTTCCATGGCATAAACAAGAGTCTGGCTACTTGCATTACCTGGAATGGAATAAGTCGCTATAGATTCAATCTCTGCCGACTTAAACATAGGTACAACGACATAGAACAAATAAAAAGCAATTAGTACGATGGTAGCAATAACACCAATACCGCCAAACGCCATCAGATAGCGTGTTGCGACATCTTTAATGTGCCGCCATTTCCGATAATTTATAGCTGATGGCGAACTAAAGTCAGGAAGCTGCGTATCGACAACACTTTCATTTGTATCCATGGACGCTATTCTAAAATCAATTTATGACAGTTTTGTTACAACACGAATATAAAGTGGTAAAAGATGTGTTTCATCCACTGGCTGTGTTCAGCATAGCTGAGTTACACTTGGTCTCTACTAATTAAAAACTTCAAAAATGAATATGGGGGAGCCATGTCGAAGGTAAAGCACGTTGACGATGCGATTGTTGCGCATTGCCGTGATCTCTACACTCGAACACAGATATTATGGGACAGCCTCGAAGGAAAGTATCCTACGTGGCATTGCCGCTTCAGTATCCTTTATGGTCCGCCGATGTACAAACCAGATCTCCTTATTTTGGGAAGCAACCCTGGCTTTGATCCAGATGATCTCTATGACGAAGAAATTCTGACTTGGCCTACGCATAATGAATACACCACACAGAACTGGAAATTGGCCACAAAGCTTCAGTCAATATTTGCCGAAGCCGGTTTAGAGAATCTGCTAGAACGATCACTCGGCACGAACCGCCTATTCTTTAAAAGCAAGAGCCTTAAACGCCACAAGTCAGGCCTCGGTTGGGCCGACAATGCTCAAAACGTCCGAAATCAACTGGAAAAGTATTGCGCAAATGAGCTCGAGAAATTAATTCAGTTACTTGAGCCAAGAATTGTGCTCGTGTTAGGGTTGTCCCTATTTGACGATTTTGCAGATACCATTTCTCGTGAGGTCAATGGTGTCAAAGGTAGACGTGTAGCTGCCATTGGATGGACTGATGGAATCAAAATACTGGGAATCATCCACCCAACTGGCGCACAAGTCTCTAATGATGATTGGGGAATCGTTGCGAAGGCGCTGGCGCAGGAACTTGGCAACAGTGAAACGAATGAGTCCATTCCCGAAATAGCGCCACAACTACATATTGAGAATAACGACACAGCCGCTACCAAACCCACACGTCAGCGGAGATTTCGACCCGACACAGTAATCAAGGCAGCTACCAAACCGCCAAGTACTTTTCGCTACCAACCAATTCACGATTTCTGGCAAGAACTCTCCAAACTGGGAGAAGTGACAGTTGAAGTCTTCCATCAACATATGGTGACTACAGGCTGGCAACGTCCACAAGGCGGGGCGCTCACGTACATCGTGACTCGAATCGATATAGCGTGCATGTGCCGAAATGATTTCGCCACAAGAGTGCGAAAGTAACACTGCCGAAGCGGGGTGGTTGCAGACATGTCGCAGGGAATGGAACGATTTTAATAAGCATCACGTCTCGCGCATCCATGCGCTTGTAGCAATGCTAATTATCTACCTTTTGATTTAGAGTAATATTTAACATTTGGCAAACCTTGAAAATCGCTATCTTGTGTCCATATTGTTGCACTATATTTTTGGGCAGTTGCGAATATAATACTATCAGCAAGCGGAAGTTTGTATGTCGTACCAAAGCTAGCTGCATCAATCGCTAGCTCTGAATCCAGAGAAACGACTCGTCCTTGCTTCATATGAGCAATTGCAATTAAAGCAGATTCTTCATCTCTATGTCGGAGAACATGTTTGAAAACCTCTGTAATTGTAATACTGGGTACTAATAACAACTCAATATTTTCAATCCCTTTAGCAAATTTTGAGGAATTTTTATCACCTGCAAAATAAGACAGCCACGCAGATGAATCGACAACATTCATACGCGATCTTTATCTCTCTTGACATCTGTATTGACACCTTTTAAAAAACCTTTCATTTTTTTCATGGGTTTTAAAGGGATAAGCTCAATACGGTTTTGATATGTCAGCATTTGAACCTTTTGCCCGGAAAAAATACCCATTGATTCACGGATGTCTTTAGGAATTACAATCTGGAATTTGGGGGAAACAGTAACAGCCGTCATAAGACACACCTTCATCGATAAGAGTATCGTATTACGATAGTCGTATCGATATGCGCTGTCAAGGTGCAAACATGTCGCTACGAACTCCTGCGCTTGCCGAAGATTTAAAACCTATTCACATCACCACGTCGCTATGGGTAACCGGCTTTTAGCAAAATTTAAATCTGAGAATTTCCTGACACGCCGTTCTCACACGTTTTAACTTTATGCCATCCTGATAGACCATCCCCGGTCTCTGTTCCAGACTCGACTCTACCAATTACGTCCTGTAATCGTGCCCTCTCGTGACATACATTACATACTGTAATTAAAAACCCCGCCGAAGCGGGGTAAATTACAGACATGTAGCATGGGGTACGATATACACGTCATATCTTTGATCTAGTTAGCAAGCTTCGCCAATTCACCTGCTGCTACTTTTGCTGGCAATGGGATGTAACCGTCCTTTACGACAATAGTTTGGCCTATTTTGGAAAGAATCATTTTCATGAATTCAGTTTCTAGTGGAGGAAGCGTCTTATTAGGTTGTTTATTAATATAAACGTATAAGAAACGACCTAATGGATATTTGCCTGATGACGCATTAATCGGGGAAGCCTCGATATATTTACCACCATCCTTCTTGGCTAATAACACGGCTCTAACGCCTGATGTCTTATAACCAATACCGGAATAACCCAAACCGTTAAGTGACTTGGTTATGCCTTGAACAACTGAAGCTGAACCCGGCTGTTCATTAACGCTGTCTTTGTAATCACCTTTACATAGCGCTTTCTTTTTGAAGTAGCCATAAGTACCTGATACTGAATTGCGGCCATAGAGTTGCACCGGACGATTCGCCCAGTCGCCAGTTAAACCGAGCTGCCCCCAGGTAGTGATGTCGCTTTCGTAACCACACTTACGTGTTGCTGAAAATATGGCATCGACTTGCGGAATGGACAGGCCTTCGATTGGGTTATCTTTATTGACATAAATAGCCAAGGCATCAATCGCAACCGCAATAGCAGTAGGCTTATAACCAAATTTACTTTCGAATGAAGCTAATTCCTTATCTTTCATCTTACGACTCATAGGGCCAAAGTTAGAGGCACTTTCACTTAATGCTGGTGGTGCGGTAGAAGAACCAGCAGCTTGAATTTGAACATTTACATTTGGGTATAGACGCTTGAACTCTTCCGCCCAAAAAGTCATCAGGTTCGCCAGGGTATCGGAACCAACACTGCTGATGTTGCCTGATACACCACTCGTCTTAACGTAGTCAGTTAAATCAGCATCAATCTTGTCTTCAGCCATTACATGCATGGAAAGAGAGAGAGCAACTAGAATTGCGGAAAGTCTCTTAATAGTCATTTTGATTTATCTCCTTTGAGACAGTAAACAGAATAATTAAATATGTAGTTTGATAATTATGACGAGAGCAAATGACATTGAAATGAAAATTATATGACAGTTTTATGACAAGTGGAGATGATTATTAAGTGTCTAAGTATTAATAAATGCACTCATGCTGACAAGATTGACTCCTCACTGCTTCGAGCACGAACAATAAGTGATGCGGGTAAATCACAACGAAACACACTTCCTTTAGCCAGTTCACTTTCGATAAATAGCTCTCCGTCATATCGAGCTAAAGCATGTTTAACAATGGCAAGCCCAAGTCCAGTACCGCCTTTATCTCTTGAGCGTCCTTTATCGACTCGATAAAAGCGCTCTGTCAATCTTGGAATATGTTCTGAAGCAATACCAAGTCCATTATCTCGCACACTGAAATGCACGCCGTTTTCGTCTTCATACCATTTAATATCAATATGTCCATACTCAGGTGTATATTGAACGGCATTAAATACCAGGTTCGAAAACACACTGTAAATTTCCCGTTGGTTCGCCTTTAAATATAAATCCTGGGCGGCATCGAGCGTAATTTCATGATTCATAAAACCGCTTAAAGATTTCGCCTCATTCACTATCGCCAATAACATATCTGGTACAGAAATGGCTTCCTTCTCGCTTTGCCCGGAGTCTGCTTCTAGTCCTGATAACTGCATGAGATCTTCAATTAAATTTTGCATTCGGATTGTTTGTGACCGCATTTGTTGTATATAACTAATCCATTCTTGCGGACAAGATTCATCATCAACAAAGCCTTCGAGATATCCAGAGATGACTGTTAATGGTGTTCGTAATTCATGCGAAGCATTAGCAATAAAATCCTTACGTATCTGATTGATGCGTGAAATAGCGGTTACATCTCTTGCGACCAGTAATTTTTGAGTATCACCATAAGCAGAAATACGCACCTCTAATGTTAATTTATCATTTACCGGTGATATGATTTGTAATCCTTTCTCTGAATCAGTTTCGCTCGGATTAAGATATTTTATTAGCCGAGGGTACCGCATTAAATTAGGCAATCTTAATCCATTATCTTTAGGCCAATGCACGCCTATATATTCTCGCGCTTTTTCATTGGCCCATTCAATTTCACCCTGTTCGCCTAAAACAATAACGGCATCAGGTAAAGCACGAGTTGCTTCCTGAAAACGTTTTAAATAACCAGAGAGTTTTTGTTTACGAACTTTATTTCTATCTCGCAGATAATCAATTTCACGACAGGTTTCATCAACTATTCCTGCCTGGGAAGGACTGTTGCTTTCCTGACGTTTTTGCAACCAGACAAGAATTTTTGAAAATTCCTTGTATTGCCACCAGATGAAAAATAATAATCCAGCAATAATGCAGATCGCAAAATAACCGCTAACAGCGCCCGCCAAAACACTTATAAAAATTACGCTTACAAATCGCCAAAAATCGTATTTCATTTTGGAAGGAAATTAACGCGTGGAAAAACGATATCCAACACTACGAACAGTCTGAATGAAACTATCAAAACCAAACGGTTCAAGCGTTTTTCTAAGTCGGCGAATATGAACATCAACGGTACGTTCTTCAACGTAAACATTCTCACCCCATACATGGTCAAGCAATTGAGATCGACTATACACCCGTTCTGGATGGCCAATAAAGAAATGTAGTAATTTAAATTCGGTTGGACTAATGTCGATCTCTTGCCCGTTTGCTGATACGCGGTAGGTCTCCGGATCAAATAACAATCCCCCGACTTCGATCACACCAGAATCATCAGTACCCGAATATCGTCTGAGCACAGCTCTGACCCTGGCAATCAATTCTTTTGTAGAAAAGGGTTTAGTTATATAGTCATCAGCACCCGTCTCAAGCGCACGTACTTTATCTTCTTCTGCACCTTTAGCCGTCAACATAATAATCGGGATATCACGTGTTTCCGGCACACTGCGCAAACGACGTGCATAATCAAGTCCACTCATGCCGGGTAACATCCAATCAAGCAATATCAAACTGGGACGTTCTGTTTGTATCGTTGTTCTCGCCTGCTCTATATCAGCGGCTTCTTTGCAATCAAAGCCCTCCTTCATTAAAGCATAACCAAGCATGTCGCGAATTGCTTCTTCATCTTCAACGATTAGTATTTTGTCTTTCATAGAATTCGATTCAGCATCAAACATACACTGTATTAGAAAGCACAAATATTACAACTTCATGACAAAAAAGGCTCATTGAAGCAACAAATCCCAAAATTATTTCTACATTGAATAAATTACACTAAATTTTGTAATACTACTGTCATAGTTCTTTCATTACTTTGTCATACAAGATTCATTTAATTGCAATAGTCGCCCCCTAATGTAAGCACCACAAATTGGAGAGGTTCTTTTTAGAGCGCATCACAATTTAAATAGTTTTTAATCCACTTTATAAGGAGAAACACTGTGTTTAAGAAGACATATTTTAAATGCCTACTAGGCTCGGTTTTGATCGGTGCTATATCAGCGATTTCAACCCCGGCAATGGCAACTAGCGAAGCTATGCTCGATCTTTTAAAAATCTTGCGTGATAAGGGCAGTATATCTGCTGATGAATATGACGTGCTTCAGAATACCGCCAAAGCTGATGGAGAAAAGGTCGAAGGTAGCATCAACGAAATGAAAGCTGATGTTGTCAAGAAAACCAAAGGCCTGCCTAAGATTACCACTAAAGGTAAAATTAAGATTGAATCTGCAGATGGCGATTGGGCATTCCAGCCTATCGGTCGAATCATGTGGGACACCATATATTCTGATCGGGATAATGGCACCACTGCTGCAACCAACTCTGAATTACGCCGTGCACGATTAGGTTTCCAGGGCCACATCAAGCCTATCAAGTATAAACTTGAACTCGATTTTGCTAATTCGGGTTCAGCTGCCTGGAAAGACGTCTGGCTTTCTTACAATGGAAAAAACGATTACGGCAAGTGGTTTGTAAAAGCGGGACAACATCATGTTCCTTTTGGCCACGCGACCATTAGTAGTAGTAAGTATATGCCACTAATGCGTCGTCCGTTATTTGCTGATGGACCACAACATGCTCGTAGAGTTGGTGTTGCATTAAGACAAGATAACAAACGCTGGTTCGTACATGCGGGCGCATTTTTACCAGGATTAGCTTCTACTAGCGATGAAACAGGTGAGACTACTACTGATCGAGAAACCTACGCCTTTAGAATAGGTGGCACACCTTTTTTCAAAGATAAGAAACACTTGTTACATGCAGGTTTTTCTTATCAGCTTGAACAAATTAATGGCGATGCCTTTAAGAACATCGATAATTCGCTAGTATCTCATGTGGGGAATAGTGATTCGCTTAATTTTGACCTTAGCAAAATTGGCCTGGAAGTTGATGAAGTTGATGCTTTTGACTTTGAGTTGCTTGGTGTATGGGGACAGTTCCACAGTGTATTTGAATATGTCGCATGGGATGCCGATACTCTTACCGGTGGTTCATTTGACGCAAATGCTTATTCAATAGATGTGGGTTGGTTCTTAACTGGCGAATCAATGAAGTACAAAGCAGGTGCTTTCAGTGGCATCAAACCCAGGAAAGCGGTCAACAAAGGTGGCTGGGGAGCCTGGCAAGTTGTTGCACGATTTGAAAACATGGATCTGAATGACAGAACTTACTTTGGTGGTGAAGCCGACTTGCTTACTGTTGGTTTAAACTGGCATCTAACATCAAACACCCGCTTGATGGCCAATTACGCCACTACGCTTGATTATGAATGTCCAACAACAGGATTAGGATGTAACGCAACGGGGACAACTGGTATTGAACCATCTGCTTTTCAGCTGCGCGCTCAAGTTTACTGGTAAGTATCATGCTACAGGGGACAGGCTTAAGCCTGTCTCCGTAATCAAACACCTCTCTCATACAAATTGATGATATATCTAAGACATTAAATTACCCAATTCAGAGAATTCTAGCCTGATTTAGGTAGTGTTAGTATTGAAACGTTTCAAAGGATTTATTAAAAATTATAAGGAGATATATCATGAAACTGATCAATTCGATTGTTCTTACCCTGCTTCTGGCATTGCCCATCATTGGCTTCAGTGCAGAAGCTATCAATATTAATACAGCTGATAAGGAAACCTTGATGTCTGTCATTAAGGGAGTTGGTGAAAAGAAGGCTGAAGCCATTATTGCTTACCGTAATGAAAATGGTAATTTTAAATCAATAGATGAACTGACCAATGTTAAGGGCATTGGACAAGGTACTGTTGATAGACACAAAGACCAGTTATCAACATCTGAATAAATACTTCCCCCTCACATTACCCTTTAGTAAGGCCTCTTTCGAGGCCTTACTTATATTTAATGAATGGATTAACAGGATTTTACTCCCAGCAACAACAGTAGGCGCTTTAGGCGAATCCTGCGTACTTACATCTCTGTAGGCAATGTCACGAAATAAATACATAGATGTAAGTGTCTTGCATTATCGACACTTCCGCCATCCATGGCGATCGTCTGCTGCAAACTCAAAAATAGCGATTTACACGAACAGCGCTTCTCTCCTTGTCCCAATACTCCGCGCTACTGTATGCTTGCTCACATTTTATAATTCAACAAAGTCAAAAGCATGGATAATGAATACAAACCGGGACAAATTGAGTCCGAGGTGCAGAAAAAATGGGAAGACGGTAATGTTTTCCATGTAACGGAAGATCCGAATAAAGAAAAGTTTTATTGCCTTTCGATGTTCCCTTATCCCAGCGGTAAATTGCACATGGGACACGTGCGAAATTACGCCATTGGTGATGTCATCAGTCGTTACCAACGCATGCAGGGAAAGAATGTTATGCAACCTATGGGTTGGGATGCGTTTGGTCTGCCCGCAGAAGGTGCTGCTATTAAAAACAAGGTGCCACCAGCAAAATGGACTTACGAAAATATCGACTACATGCGAGGACAATTAAAACGTCTCGGCTTCGCCTATGACTGGGATCGAGAATTAGCAACCTGTAGCCCCGATTATTATCGTTGGGAACAATGGTTTTTCACACAGCTTTACGAAAAAGGCCTGGTTTACAAAAAAACCTCTGTTGTAAATTGGGATCCGGTTGATCAAACCGTACTGGCCAACGAACAAGTTATTGATGGTAAGGGCTGGCGCTCCGGCGCAGTTGTAGAACGCCGTGAAATACCGCAATGGTTTTTAAGAATTACCGATTACGCCGATGAACTATTAGACGATCTGGAAAAACTTCCAGGCTGGCCTGATGCTGTTCGCACTATGCAAGCAAACTGGATAGGCCGTTCTGAGGGTGTTGAAGTTGATTTTAAAGTTGAAGACTCAGACGATGTTTTACGTATCTATACGACGCGCCCAGATACCGTTATGGGAATAACATACATGGCAGTAGCTGCAGAACATCCACTAGCCAAACTAGCATCTGAAAATGATGCCGGTCTACGTGCCTTTATTGAGGAATGTAAAAGTGGCGGCACCACTGAAGTTGAGATGGAAACCATGGAGAAGAAAGGCTTGCCGCTTAATATTAATGTGCGTCACCCTGTCAGCGGTGAACTCATTCCGTTATGGGTATCAAACTTTGTTTTAATGAGTTATGGCACCGGTGCGGTCATGTCTGTTCCAGGACACGATCAACGTGATTGGGAATTCGCGCATAAATACAACATCCCCATTAAACAAGTAATCTTCCCTGCCGATGATAGCGATCATGATTTAGGCGAATCTGCTTTTACCGATAAAGGTGTATTAAAGAATTCAGCTCAATTTGATAATTTAACTTCAAAAGAAGCGTTCGCTGCCATTGCTGATTTTGTAGAAAAAAATAAATGTGGCAACCGCAAGGTTAATTATCGCTTAAGGGACTGGGGCATATCTCGCCAACGCTATTGGGGCTGCCCGATTCCAATCATTAATTCGAAAGATGGCAAAACGCACGCCGTCCCAGCGGATCAATTACCGGTTATTCTACCAGAAGATATCGAATTCGAAGGTATTAGCTCTCCGATAAAATCCATGCCGGAATTTATTAATGTTGATGCACCGGATGGTAGCGGACCAGCGGAAAGAGAAACCGACACCTTTGATACTTTCTTTGAATCGTCATGGTATTTTGCTCGCTATTGTTGTCCTGATAACGAAGAAGCGATGTTGGATGACCGCGCCAATTACTGGCTACCTGTTGATCAATATGTCGGCGGTATTGAACACGCCATTTTGCATTTACTCTATGCTCGTTTCTTTCATAAATTAATGCGCGATTTAGGCTTCTTAACCAGTGATGAGCCGTTTACCAATTTACTGACACAAGGCATGGTATTGAAAGACGGTTCCAAGATGTCTAAATCAAAAGGCAATACAGTCGATCCTCAACCTTTGCTTGATCAATACGGCGCTGATACCGTCCGTTTATTCATGATGTTCGCCTCCCCGCCTGAACAAAGTCTGGAATGGTCGGATGCGGGTGTTGAAGGCGCTTACCGCTTCTTAAAACGTTTATGGAAATTAGCCAGCATACATATTAATGAAGGCGAAGCTCCAACACTGGATGCATCGTCTATGACTGATGCGCAACGAAAATTACGCCGCAAGATCCATATCACCATTGATAAAGTAAACGATGATATCGGTCGACGATACACTTTTAATACCGCGATTGCTGCTGTCATGGAAATGATGAATGCCTTATCACGCGGCGACATGAAGGAAGATAATGACTGTGCCATTATGCGTGAAGGTATCGAAACAGCAACGCTGCTGCTAGCGCCTATTGTTCCTCATATCACCGATGCACTCTGGATTGCTCTGGGACATGATGAGCCTTTAATAAATGCCGTCTGGCCTGAATCAGATCCTGCGGCACTCGAACAAAGCACAATTGAAATGGTAATACAGGTCAATGGCAAACTTCGTAGCAAAATTTCTGTGGATAAAAATACCGATAAAGAACAAATTGAAGCGCTGGCCATTGAAGATGAAAACGTCAAACGTCATACCGAAGGCAAAACCGTCAGAAAAGTCATTGTTATTCCGGGACGATTAGTGAACATCGTGGTGTCATAGGGTAATATGCGGATTAATCAGGAACTTGCTCGAGGACATTTGATGAAAACACGCCTATTACTAATATGCATGCTGATGCTAACAAGCGCATGTGGATTTCATCTGCGTGGTTCACAGCTGACTGAATTTGACATTGCTAATATCTATATTAACCTATCAAGTGCACCACAGCTTGCCAAGGAAGTTAAATCTCAACTATCTGGCGCGGGCGAATCTCTAGCTAGCTCAGTGCAAAATGCATCCTACGTCATCACCTTAAAAGAAGAGCGTTTCGAAAAATCGGTGCTTAGCGTCTCTGCTTCGACAGGTAAAGTTGAAGAGTATCAAATTGTCTATAAAGCGAATATGGATGCGACTCATGCTGACGGACGCAATATTGTTAAAAACGATAAAGTCCAATCGTCACGCGATTTCACTTTCGACGAAAATGCCGTATTGGGCAAATTCTCAGAAGAAAAAATTCTACATGAAGATTTAGTTCGCCGTGCTGCTAGTCAGGTTCTTCGTCGTCTACAGGCATTATTAACTGCCAATAAATAGTCCTATACAAGATGCGATTACGCCCTGATCAGCTTGATAGTCATTTACAACGCTCAAGCCTGGCGCCGATCTATTTTATCAGCGGCGACGAACCCTTACAAAAACTCGAAAGCATTGACCAGATAAGAATCGCCGCACGTTTACAAGGTTATGATGAACGCCTTGTATTTAATGTTGATAAATCTTTTGATTGGAGTTCAATCAATGAAGCTTCAGCTAACTTATCTTTATTTTCCAGTCGCCGAATTATTGAATTACGCATGGTCTCCCCCAAACCGGGCAAAGAAGGGGGGCGTGTTTTGCTCGAATATGCCGAACATATAAACGAAGACAATTTGTTGATTATTAGTTCAGATAAATTAGACAAGGGTGCACAAAATAATAAATGGGTTAAAGCCGTAGAAAAAGTGGGCGCATTGATTCAAGTCTGGCCAATCAACCCTGCTCAGTTACCAGGCTGGATACAAAATCGACTTCAATCCAGACAGAAAAGTATCACGCTCGATGCCGCCAGGTTAATTGCGCTTCGCGTTGAAGGAAACTTGCTTGCTGCTCAACAGGAAATTGACAAGCTGATTCTGTTAATTGATAAAGACAGTATCGATATCGAAGATGTTATTACGGCAGTTGCCGATAGTTCTCGTTACGATGTTTTCGATTTAATCGAGAGCGCCTTTCTTGGCAATACTGATCGTACGTTACACATGTTGCATGGTTTACGAAACGAAGGCACAGAGCCGATGGCTTTGTTCGGTGCGTGGATGTGGGAATTTAGACGCTTGTGTTCAATCAAGCATCAACATGAATCTGGCGCGAACCTGGAAAGTCTGTTCAGGTCATACAGGATCTGGGATCAAAAGAAACGTCCTATGAATGCGGTACTGCAACGTCATTCATGTAAATCATTCGATCATCTATTAAAATTTTGCGCAAGCATAGATAAAACATTAAAAAGCAGTCGCAGAGACCAGTCATGGGATCAATTTAATGCGCTATTATTAGCAATAGCTGGGGTAAATACATATAAACTGCAAGGAGCATAAGTATAAATACTTAATAAGGTAATAATTAGTTAATGGACATTAAAAAATACATGTTGGAAGTGGGTCAGCTTGCCAGAGCATCGGCAGGAATGATGGCGCGTGCAACCACAGCGC